>JBLHHD010000118.1:0-7620 GCA_047614605.1 Alteromonadaceae bacterium | reverse complement strand
ATAGGTACAGGCCCCGGTGGCGAGGGTGCCGCGATGAATTTGGCTAAATGCAGCCAAAAAGTGGCCATTATTGAACGCCATACTGCCGTCGGCGGAGGTTGTACACATTGGGGAACTATTCCATCCAAAGCCTTGCGTCATTCTGTCAGCCGCCTGATTGAATACAATAACAATCCACTATTTAATAAAGATGAGTCAGCCATACGCTTGAGTTTCCCTGACATTTTAAGCCATGCTCACTCAGTGATTTTAAAGCAGACCAAATTACGCAGCTCTTTTTACAGCCGTAACAACGTCCACCTCTATCATGGTGAAGCCTCTTTTGTCGATCGTCATACCATGCGGGTATTACGTAGCGATGGTACTGAAGATATCCTGACTGCTAAAAACATTGTTCTTGCCTGTGGCTCAAGACCTTATCGTCCAGATAATATCAACTTTAACCACCCCCGTATTTATGACAGCGATACC
Source organism: Alteromonadaceae bacterium (assembly GCA_047614605.1). GTDB lineage: Bacteria > Pseudomonadota > Gammaproteobacteria > Enterobacterales > Alteromonadaceae > JABSOG01. The sequence goes on along the minus strand of JBLHHD010000118.1, from coordinate 7,149 downwards.
ATACTTTCCCTCAAATACACCCCTCGATCAATAATCATCGTCGGGGCTGGGGTTATTGGCACTGAATACGCTTCAATCTTTAGGGGCCTTGGGGTGAAAGTTGATCTGATCAATAACCGGGATCGGTTGCTGTCATTTTTAGATGCTGAAATGTCTGACTCACTGAGTTATCACCTACGAAATAGCGGGGTCGTCATTCGTCATGATGAAGAGTTTGAAAGTATTGAAGGCAGTGACGAACGAGTGGTTATCAACTTAAAATCGGGCAAGCGCATGAAGGCTGCCTATCTGTTATTTGCCAATGGCCGCACCGGTAATACCCACTCACTCAAACTCGAAAACATCGGCCTTAAAGCCGATAGCCGAGGGCAGTTAAAAGTTGACTCCCACTACCAAACCGAAATCGACAATATCTTTGCCGTAGGTGATGTGATCGGTTATCCAAGCCTTGCCAGTGCAGCCTTTGATCAGGGGCGTATTGCTGCCAGCATGATGGTTTGTGAACAGCCGACCAACATCGAGCTGATTAAAGACATTCCTACCGGTATTTATACCATCCCCGAGATAAGCTCAGTGGGTAAAAATGAGCAGGAGCTAACCGCCGCAAAAATACCCTACGAGGTAGGTCGCGCTCAATTTAAGCATTTGGCCCGAGCCCAAATCAGTGGCACCAATGTGGGCAGCCTAAAAATCCTATTTCACCGCGACAGTAAAAAAATCCTTGGTATTCATTGCTTTGGTGAGCGGGCAGCAGAGATCATTCACATCGGCCAGGCCATCATGCAGCAAGAAGGTGATGGTAATAATATTGAATACTTTGTTAATACCACCTTTAACTACCCAACCATGGCAGAAGCCTACCGGGTGGCGGCACTAAACGGCCTCAACCGCTTATTTTGAAAAATACAGTTCAAACCCCAGCGCTCTCAATAGTACTGACCGCAGTACTTGCAATAACGCTGGTTTTGACCCCTGTGCGGGTTAAAGCCGACTATGCGCAAGCCATTGTCCACCTTGATAACGAACAATACGTACAATCATTTAGTCAGCTATTCAGTTTGGCAAAGCTCGGTAATATCCCAGCTCAACTGATTGTCGCCGAATCTTATGCCAAAGGATTCGGCACAAAAAGAGACCTGCAGCAAGCTTATGCCTGGTCTTTAATGGCCATCGAAAATAATCACCCCGATGCCAATAGTCAATATTTGCAATATCGGCGTTTAACGCCAAAAAAAAGACAAGCCAAGGTATTGTTTAATACCCTTAACACCCATTATGGTTTAACCGCATTAAACACCAGTCTCTATCCTCAGCTTAACCTCGTCGGGCAAAATGCTGAACTGCAACGGTTACTTAACTTAGCGGTCAATGGCAACGGCAAAGCTCAATATGAGTTGTTTGAGTGCCTGTTGTCTGGGCGTTTGTGCCAGGCAGATAAAAGCAAAGCGCAAAAGTGGCTGACTTACGCCCAGCAGCAGGGCCAAACCGATGCCATGCTTTTTGTTGCTAAAGCCCACCTCAAACAAAATAATGGCTGGGTAAGCTACTCGCCACCTACAGCCATTGAATTACTTAAACAACTGATGGCAGACAACCATTTACCAGCAATGGCGGTTTATTGTCAATTATTAGCCACCAGTGAAGACCAACAAATAAAAAATCCACAACAAGCCATAAAAACAGCTCAACAAGCCATGGCTCTGGACAATAACAACCCGAATTTATTGGCAAGCCTTGGCAGCGCTTATTTTGAACTCAATCAAGTCAACAAGGGCCAGCAATACCTGATGGATGCCATCAAAGAAGCCGACATACGCCAATGGCCGATTGATGATTATGTTAACGCTCTCGAAGCTTATCAACGCGCGGCATTATTAGAAAAATAGTCGGTCATGCCGCTAATTTCTTCTATTAATTGTGCTTTTTATAACCAGACGTTCTTAAAAAAGCATCATCTTTTATCTTGGCTGGCCGATATAGCCTATACGGTATACACCCATTTAAGTGGTTAACAAGATGAATATTCTCTCGTCACAAATCGCCGCGACCAACAAGTATCAAAGTCAATTTGAATCCAGGCGTCAGGTCAGCCAAATCAAATCCGCTGCAGGTCAGCCAAACATCCGGGCTAATGCACAGGTAACAGATCAGCAAACCAGTCAACGTAATTTACTCACTCAAGTCCAATCCAGCACCGATCTCAGCGGTCTTACCCTGCCAAGTTCAATTGATAATACGGCTCCTGGTCGTTTAGATAGCCTAGGGAAAGAGCAAACACCGCTAAGCGAGTCCTCCTATTATGATAGGGGTCTGTTTGTCATGAAAATGTTGCTTGAAAGAATGACAGGAAAAGCCATTCAGTTATTCAACCCACAAGAATTTATGAACAAAGCCAACGACATCGAACAAGTCAACCGCACTAATGGTAATACTGAGGATAACCCTAATGATGTGATGCTGATTGAGCAATATGAGTTTGAAAGGCAAAGTAATCAACTGTCTTTCAGCGGTAGCATTACCCTTGAGGATGGCCGTCAAAGCCAGTTTAGTTATGCGGTTGCCTTTTCGCAGCGGTACGAATCGTTATCAGTAGAAATGGTTAAACGCCATGAATTAAAAGACCCGCTGATCATCAGCTTCACCAGTAAACCGGTAGAGCTATCGAACAAACGGTTTGATTTCGATATCGATGCCGATAACAAAACCGACAAAATCCCGCTGCTCGAAGCCGGTTACGGTTTTTTGGCGCTGGATAAAAATAAAGATGGAGTGATCAATAACGGCAGCGAATTATTCGGCGCATTATCTGGCAATGGCTTTGCCGACCTCGCCGCTTATGATGATGATCAAAATGGCTTTATTGACGAAAACGACAAAGTCTTCAGCCAACTGTCGGTATGGGTAAAAACTGAGGATAACAACAAACTCATGTCACTCAAAGACAGCGGCATTGGGGCGGTTTCATTGCAAAATGCCGACACCCCGTATACGGTCAGGAATGATGATGAAAAACTGGCCATTATCCGTAAAAGTGGCTTTTACCTGAATGAAGACGGCACCCCTGGCCTCATTCAGCAGCTTGACTTTATCGTCTGATCTTTTGCCTGGGCTATTACGCCTTCATTTCTTCTTCATCATTGCTTTTAAATCGGCAAAAGGGTTATGAGTTGCTGCCGCATGATTGCTGTCTTGGCCAGCTTTTACCTCGGTAGGGTATTCGGCATGTTTGGTGTATTTATCATGTTCGTTATCATGACAATAAATACAGAGCAATTCCCAGTTAGTGCCTTCGTTGGGATTATTAGTGTGATCATGGTCGATATGGTGAACCGTCAATTCACTTAAGCCCGAATATTCAAATTCGCGGGAGCAACGACCACAAATCCACGGAAACAGCTGTAACGCCCGCTCCCGATAGCCTTTTTCTTTTTGTTTATAATTGAGACTGGTACCAAACCTATCTGATGATGACATAATTGTTCCGCTTAAATCGTAAAGAATCTGTGGTTTAACATTGTAAAACCAACGATATCCGATAGCAATACAAGGCTGTGGGCTATCTTGGGATTATGGGTTTAAATCAAGCGCTGATCACGCAGCCTTAGGTCTGCTCGCCGGGCGTTTACCCTTGCCTTTATAAGCACCAGACTTAGCGCCTTTACCAAAACCCTTTCTCGCAGGAGCGACAACGCCTTTAAGATGCAGCGGCAGCTCTTCTTTGGCTGTATCCACCAGCGCATTCAAAGTACCAGTCATTGAGGTCATAAAGGTGGTATAACTGGTCTGCTTATGACTAATTTGGCCTAAAACCGACTCCCACTGGGCGGTTAAATCCGGTTGCGTTGCTATCTCTGGCAAACTTTGAATTAACCCCCTACCCGCGTCAGTGGCAGTAATGGTTTTACCCCGACGTTGTAAAAAACTACGTCTGAACAACAATTCGATGATCCCCGCCCGAGTGGCCTCCGTACCAAGCCCGTCAGTATCGTTGAGAATTTTACGGATCTCTGGGTCTTTAACATAACGGGCAATCCCAGTCATGGCAGCCAGTAAGGTTGCATCGGTAAAATGCGCCGGAGGCTGGGTCATTTTGTCAATCACTTCACCTTTTTCGCAATGCAATACATCACCGTTGTGCATTAAAGGCAATTCACTAATTGGACCTTTTTTATCATTGGAGGGATACATTACCTTCCAACCCTGAGCGACAGTTTGCTTACTGGCGGCTTTAAACACGCCCCCTGCTATCAACAATTCGACTTTAGTATCGTTATACTCATGAAAGGGAAAAAACTGTGCCAAATACTGACGAGCAATCAAATCATAAACCTGTCTTTCGGGCTGTCCCAACCGACTGGTATCCGATTTTTTAGTGGTAGGAATAATTGCATGGTGAGCGGTTACCTTACTATCATTCCATACTTTACCTTTTAACGAGCTATTGGCTTGGGGCGCAAAACTTTGTAACTCTTCGCTATTGTTACCAATTGCAGCAATGACCGAATCAGCCTCATTAAAGTGCTCCACAGGTAAGTGACGACTCTCTGAGCGAGGATAAGTGATCAATTTGTGCTTTTCGTAAAGACTTTGGCAAATATCCAGTACCTGCTGAGCATTCATACCAAATCGTTTGGCTGCATCGATTTGTAATGCCGAAAGGTTATAAGTGAGTGGGGCTGGTTGCTTTTTAAGTGATTTGTCACACAGAGTCACCTTAGCTGGTTGATTGGTGATCCGCGTGGCAACATTCTCGGCTAATGCCTTAACCAACACCCGCCCTTCTTCATCCATATACGGGCGGCAAGCTTCGCTGGGCTTCCATTTAGCACTAAAGCGTTGATGATTAGCAGTAACAACATCAGCGAAGACTTCGTAAAAAGGTTTGGTAACGAAGTTTTCAATCTCCAAATCGCGGCGTACTACCAACCCTAATAATGGCGTTTGCACCCTGCCCACCGACAATAAACCTTCGTAACCCACCTTTTTACCTTGCACCGTATAAGCCCGGGTCAGATTAATCCCATATAACCAATCAGCCCGGCTGCGTGCCAGTGCAGAGGTAGACAATGGAATAAACTCACGATTATCTTTAAGGTTTGCCAGCGCACGCTTTACCGCTGCCGGGTTTAAATCACTGATTAATAAACGTTTAACACCGCTCTTTTTAGCCCCCTTGGCACCACAGTGATCAATCACCTGATCCACCAATAGCTGGCCTTCACGATCCGGATCGCCAGCGTGAACAAGTTCAGTTGCCTGACCAATCAGTTTTTTTAACACGGTTAGCTGTTTGCGGGTTTGGGTTTTAGGTTTTAATATCCACTGCTCGGGGATGATCGGTAAGGTTTCTAGCTGCCACTTTTTAAATGCCGGATCGTAAGCCTCCGGGTCGGCTTGTTCAAGCAAATGACCTATACACCAGCTGACCATATCACCATTACCCAAACGGATAAATCCCTCTTCTCTTTTATGGGGTTTAGGTAATACGTCGGCAATTGCCTTGCCCAAGCTTGGTTTTTCAGCGATGTATAGTTTCATTGGCATAATACAAATAGGAGTTGAATTTATATACAGTATAATTGCGATAGTTATGATTGCAAGTTCACAACGCAAAATTGTCATAATTTAAGGTTAGCGCTAATCACCTTTTACGCATAAAATCAGCAGGAGCAATAACAACAAGGCACGAAGATGAAACTTAATCTCACTCTCTATCAGACCCGCGTACTCGGGGCGTTAATCGAAAAAGAAATCACCACACCAGACCAATATCCCTTATCACTTAATGCCCTGACCAGCGCCTGCAATCAAAAAAGTAATCGTGAGCCTGTACTACAACTAACCGATGCCATCGTGCAAGATACCGTTGACCAACTCAAAGTATTACGTTTTATTCGTGACGAGACGGGTTATGGCAGCCGGGTGGTTAAATTAAAACACCGTTTTTGCAATACCGAGTTCACTGACTTTAAATTTACCGAACAAGAACTGGGTATTATTTGTGTGTTGTTTTTACGAGGCCCGCAAACGCCGGGTGAATTACGCACCCGCACCAACCGCTTATGTTCATTTGCCAATGTCAGCGAAACTGAAAGTGTATTAAACACCTTATCCCGGCATGAGCATGGCCCTTATGTGGTTAAACTTGAACGAGAAACAGGTAAAAGAGATTCTCGTTACGCCCATCTGTTTAGCGGTGATATTGAAGTGGCAGCCCAACCGGAGTCAACGCCTTTAGTGGCCTCTGCATCCTCTAGCACTCAAAGTCAGGATCAACGTCTTGGTGACCTTGAAGAACAAGTAAAATGGCTCAAGGGCGAATTGGCCATGATTAAATCTGAATTAGGATTGGGGCAAGACTAATTGACTGATATAATCCGCGCTGATAAATTTTCAATTTTTTCAAAGGCAACCGTAAATGAACTTTCCAAAGGATGATAATGGCGCAATGCTGCAAGAGATGAGCTACGCGGGTATTGATCTGAGCCACAACCATGATGTCGATTTTTTTCATCTGTTTGAAAAACAACCCGAAGCCGAAAAAATGGCAAAAGTGCTAGCAGACAAACACCCTGAAGTTATTGTTAAGGTCTTTGCCGATGAGACACCAGGCGTTTGGGACGTTTCATGTACGGTGAATATCCAACCCAGTTATGAAAACATTTGCGCAGCAGAAAAAACCTTCGAATCCATCGCTGAAAAATGCAATGGCTATGCAGATGGCTGGGGCCTGCTTGGTGATGAAAGCAACACTGAAAGTGAATAGATCGTGACGCTGAAATTGCTTAAAACCCAACGCACTAACTTGTGCGTTTTACACCCTAATCAAGCCTTGTTAATGCAAACCTACTACGTGCTTAACTGGAAGTTTCTTAAAGCTTGGGAGCCAACACGCAGTGATGCGTTTTTTTCGTTACATGGCTGGCAAGAGGCTCTATCCCGTTACAACCGTAATCTGGAGCAAGGTTCAGCACTAAACATTGCCGCACTAAGCCCGGATAATAGCGAAGTAATCGCTGTATCTAACTTCAGCTCAATCATTCACGGACCTTTTCAGTCATGTAATCTGGGTTATTCAATCGCCGAAAAATACCAGGGTAAGGGGTTAATGTTTGAAATCCTCGACGCCCTTATTCCTTATGTCTTTGA
>JBLHHD010000117.1:0-7644 GCA_047614605.1 Alteromonadaceae bacterium | reverse complement strand
TACCACGACTGTGAGTATCAGCAGAAGCATTTAAGGCGATAAACTCCAGCCAGGCAAACGTCGCTAAGTCCCGGTGACTCACTTGATTGTTTTTACGGTATAAGTCTTTGGGGATTTGCGGCTTAAGACGGGTCATATCACTCATCTGTAACTGCACGTCAGATTTGAGGGTTTGACCGAATTGATTGGCAAATACGGGATTATGAAGTGATCCGACGAGTAACCCCGTACCGATGGCAAGCCATAGCTGGGGGTGTCTTAAGCGAAAATGGTGGTGCTTATTGTTATTTATCATCATGTTTTGCATCTGTTGTCCGAGCTGTGATTTGACATACCCTTGTGCTTTATGGTCTGAAAATTGATGGTAACCGACCTGACGCAGAATCAATAGAACTAAATAATATAATATATAACAAAGTGGGATAAGCCAGTGGTAGGCCTTATCGAATAACACTTACACCAGGTTTAACAGCCAATTCAACCGTTAATCTATACTCGCATAAAATAAAAATCCCGGAGCAAGCTCTCACGCTTAGGCTCGCCTTTTACTTCGTAAAAGCGGGGTATTTTCATTTCCCCACAGAGCAAAGGTACTGACGTAGCAAGCTACGGGGAATTTACCCGTAGGGATTAAAACAAGCCAACCCGGATATCAAAATTCTTCCTTCAATTGGTGGCTGGACGTTAAGTGACCCATTCTATTTTCTTGATGATGCGGCAAACCGTAAAATCTTTATTGACTCGGCTGAGCAATTTCTACGGACCTGGAAATTCTTTGATGGTATTGATATTGACTGGGAATACCCAGGTGGCGGCGGTGCCAATCCTGATTTAGGCGACCGGTAAATGGCGGTCATACTTATTTGCTGTTGATGCAAGAGTTACGCGCCATGATGAATAAACTCGAAGCTGAGGATGGCCGTGATCACCAACTGACCAGCGCCGTGGGTGCAGGGCGTTCAAAAATTGAAAAAATTGATTATGCAGCGGTTAGTAAAGTCGTCGATAACATCTTCATGATGAGTTATGCCAGTTGCATTAATTCAATGAGCTAAATTTTGGGCAGGGAAAATGGTCAATGACAAGGCGTTAATTGCGGTATATAGTTGTACTACATACAAAATTAACAACGCAGTCAGTGGCCATTTTAACAAGCAAAATAGCTTATCGAGTTAATGTAATTGGTATTATGACTACTACGGTGCGTTTGATTTAAATAAACTGGGTCATATGATAGGGGTTTATCCACCAGCGTTTCGCACTGGTGATCAGCAAACGCAGGACTTCACTGTTGCTGGCGGCTTGCAGGTATTGGCAGCACAAGGTGCTGATATGAGCAAAGTGGCGGTTGGTGCAGCAATGTATGGTCGGGGCTGGACTGGCGTAAGTGGTTTTGCCGCTGGTGCATCGCCATTAACCGGTTCAGGCACAGGTCCTGTGGCGGGCTCTTGGGAGCCGGGTGTGGTTGATTATAAAGATATCGCGGTATTTGAAAATGATCCGGCTTGGGTTAAAGGCTATGACGAAGTAGCACAAGCCCGTATATCTATAAGCAAAGCAGCGGTGATTTGATTTCTTATGATGATACTCGTTCAATAAAGGCTAAAGGCGTACTAGGAGCCTGTACCATAATAAGGTAATCCTGGGTTTGGCTTGGTTCGACATTTCGATTTTACGCGCTTTTTCCAGTTAAATAGTAAAACTATTCACCTGAAAAAACCGCGAAAACTATCTCAAACCAGCTTTTCCTCAGAACTAGCCCTATTCTCGGACAAGCTCCTAGCTGTAAATAACCAAGGTTAAGAGTTTAATCTGTTTCACACGGGTATCACAATACGACTATTTTAGTCGGGTTTGATACCCGTTTTCCCTCCTATCTTCCCATTCGTTTAGTCTGGCATTTTCAAGTTTTGCAAAATCGACCAGAACGTTTCATAATAGCGCGGTTGAAATCCTCTGAAGTGATTGGTGTAAATCGTTAATGCGTGTATTTAAATTATTTTTAATCATGGCTTTGGTGCTGCTGCAATATCGCTTGTGGGTCGGCCATAATGGGATTAAAGACTATTATAAGCATCGTGAAGTCGTTACCCGCCATATCGAAATCAACCAAAAGCTGGTAAAGCGCAACCAGTTGTTAACTGCAGATGTTCATGATTTAAAAAATGGTCTCGAAGCTATCGAAGAACGAGCCAGACTTGAACTGGGCATGATCAAAGAAGGTGAAACCTTCTTTCGCATTATTCCTGCCCAGCAACACTAATCCTTCCTTACCCATTTACTTTTGCCCTTTACTTGGGGTAAAACAGGAAAAAACGATGCCAGTTTCATCATCCTCCAATCTTAACGGATTGAGTAGGGAAAACCTGCCGACGATATACTGCGTTATTCCCGCTGCAGGAGTGGGAAAAAGAATGCAGGCCGACTTGCCCAAGCAATACCTACCCATTGATGACAAAACCATTATTGTGATCAATCCTGAGGATCAGTATTTTTCCGATTTAAGTCTTAAAGATAATCCTGATGTACAGGTCGTTGATGGTGGGGATGAGCGGGTTAACTCCGTATTAGCTGGATTAAAAGCCATTGATGCTCAGCTAGATGCCTGGGTACTGGTGCACGATGCGGCTCGTCCGAATGTCAGCATGGCAGATATTGACAAGCTGGTCAGCACTTGCCTAAAACACAATAAAGGCGGCCTATTGGCGACCCCGGTGCGAGATACCATGAAAAGAGGCACTGATACGGTTAGTCATACTGAATCACGCGAGAATTTGTGGCACGCACTGACCCCGCAGTTTTTTCCCCTGCAACAACTGATTTATGCTTTGGAGCAAGGACTGGCATCAGGATTAACCATTACCGACGAAGCGTCGGCAGTCGAGTATCAACATCAGCCGGTATTATTGGTTGAGGGACGCTCGGACAATATTAAAATTACCCGACCAGAAGATTTAGCCTTGGCCGGTTTTTATTTACGTGAGCAGCGGTCCTAACGATGCACACTGACAAAATGTCTTATTTTATTAAAACCCAGGAAAAACAATGTTACGAATAGGTCATGGTTATGATGTCCACAAATTTGGCGGTGAGGGTCCCATTACCTTGGGAGGGGTCAAAATACCTTATGAACAGGGATTGATTGCCCACTCAGATGGCGACGTGGTCATTCATGCCATTTGTGATGCGCTGTTAGGCGCCTTGGCGTTGGGAGATATTGGCAAACACTTTCCTGATACCAGCGCTGACTTTGCCGATATTGACAGTCGAATATTGTTAACCCAGGTGTTTAAGCTATGCACCGACAAGGGTTATCAGTTAGGTAATCTTGATACCACCATCATTGCTCAGGCACCCAAAATGGCACCTCATATTGATGCTATGCGCAGCATAATTAGCACCGATTTAGCCGCCGAGCTAACTCAGGTGAATGTTAAAGCCACAACCACCGAAAAACTCGGCTTTACCGGGCGTAAAGAAGGTATCGCGGTTCATGCGGTGGTGATCTTAATTAAAAATAACAGTAAAAGCACAGGAGCTTAAATGGACCTGGATAATCCAGTGACCGGGTTGACCTACCTACATGGTCAACCGGCCTCAAAAGGGGATATTCGTACCATCAATGAAGATTTCATTGTTGAAGAAGTGTTGGGCTTCGAGCTTAGTGGTGAGGGCGAACATGTTTGCCTATTTATCGAAAAAGAGGGCGAAAACACCCTTTATGTCGCTAAACAGATTGCTTTGGTCGCCGGCGTCAGAAACCGAGATGTGAGTTATAGTGGCTTAAAAGACCGTCATGGGATCACCCGCCAGTGGTTTTGTGTGCCAGTTGGGATAAAAAAGACCGTTGACTGGTCGGCACTTGAGTCACCTTCGATTCGTGTTTTAGCCCAAACTCGGCATATCAAAAAATTAAGAACCGGTGTGCACAAGGCCAATAAATTTTCTTTGCTGCTACGTAATGTCACCGATATGGCCGATATTGAGCGACGTCTGGTGTTATTGAAGCAAGCGGGTGTGCCTAACTACTTTGGCGCTCAACGGTTTGGTTTTGATGGTAACAACCTTAAAATGGCACAGCGTATGTTTGCTGGTGAAAGCATCAGAGACCGTAAACTTAAGGGGCTGGTGCTTTCGGCGGCTCGCTCCTACTTGTTTAATTTGATTGTTAGCCAACGAGTGAGTGAGCAGTTGTTTAATCAGCCAATGGATGGGGATATCTTTCGCCTGTCCGGCTCCCGTTCGTTTTTTAGCGAAAATGTTAATGACACGATTGTGCAGCGTCTTGCGGATGGCGATATTACTATAGCCGCTTCTATGGTGGGTGATGGTGATGCCATTAGCACCGGTTTGGCTCATGAGTTTGAGCAAAGGGTATTGCAAGACTATGCTGATTGGATAGCCGGACTTAAAGCGCAAAGGGTAGCTGCAGATTGTCGGCCAATCCGGCTGGATGCCGCTGACTTAGCTTATGATGTAGTCGATGAACAGACAATCAAACTAGACTTTGCGTTGCCAACGGGCAGTTTTGCTACCGCCTTACTAAAAGAGTTGGTAGATTTTAACGATTGTAGTCAGAAAAACTTTACTGATAAGGCCGAGCAGTGAATATCCTTTTGAGTAATGACGATGGGGTAAATGCCCCGGGTTTACAAGCCCTCTATGACAGCATTAAGACGATTGGTGACGAAGTCAGCGTGATCGCCCCAGATCGCAATTGCAGCGGGGCGAGTCATTCGCTGACACTGGTTAATCCACTGCGAGTGCAAAAAGCGAACAATGGTTTTCTTGTTGTTAATGGAACACCCACGGATTGTGTTAACATCGGCATCAGCCAACTATTGACCAAAAAACCAGACTTGGTGATCGCTGGGATTAATGATGGACCCAACCTGGGGGATGACGTTTTGTACTCTGGTACCGTAGCGGCTGCCACAGAAGGACGTCATATGGGGTTACCAGCCATAGCAGTATCACTGGTTAAAAAAGGTCAGCTCAATTATGATACTGCCGCACAAGTGGTGGTACAGATAGTTAAACAGCTACAACTACATCCATTGCCTGCGGATCAAATATTGAATATTAATGTGCCTGACCTACCGATTAAGCAAATCAAGGGAATAAAAGTGACTCGGCTTGGGCGACGTCATCAGGCGGATTCGATGAGCAGGCAGACCGATCCCTGGGGACGGGAGATCTACTGGTATGGTCCCCTTGGCAAAGCTCGGGACGGCGAAGAAGACACCGACTTTTACGCCGTAGCCAACGGGTTTGTGTCAGTCACGCCATTAACGGTGGATATGACAGCCCATCAGGCTATGGCGGGATTGGGCAGTTGGCTGTCAGAATTGAAATTATGATAAAAAATCACTATTGCATCCTTTTTATGAGAGAATGCTGCTCAACAGGCTGTTTTGAGTAGTTTAGCAGTTAAGCACCAGCCGTACAGGACTGGCTAATATCCTTACTCAGCAAGGCTTGTGTAAATAAAGCCGATTAAACAAAGTGAAATGAATAATGAGAAGCTCTTATGCTCGTGCCGGTGAACAATTGGCACAACGATTAATTCAGGATGGGATCAAAGACCAGCAGGTACTCAAAGCTGTGTCGGCGGTGCCCAGACACCTATTTGTGGAGCCGGTACTGGCTCACAAAGCTTATGAGAATACCGCATTGCCCATCGGTCAGGGACAAACCATCTCGCAACCGTATATTGTTGCCAGGATGACCGAGTTATTGTTGCAATATGGTGCAACCGACAAAGTGCTCGAAATTGGCACGGGTTCAGGTTATCAAACGGCGGTTATAGCTCAGCTAGCCGACCAGGTCTATAGCGTTGAGCGAATCAAGTCGTTGCAGTTTCAGGCCAAACGTCGTTTGCAGAATATGGATTTATATAACGTGTCGATGAAACATGGCGACGGCTGGAAGGGTTGGCAGACTAAAGCGCCTTTTGACGGTATTATCGTTACCGCTGCGCCGGAGAGTGTGCCGATTGAGTTATTATCGCAACTTAAAGAGGGTGGTATTCTGATTGTGCCGGTAGGGGTCGAAAATCAAGTATTAAGTGTGATCCAGCGTCACGGCGAAGCGTTTATTACCAGTGATATTTGTGCGGTACGTTTTGTGCCACTGGTACCGGGAGATCTAGCTTGAATTTCTTTTCGATTTTGTATGATAAGGTTCTTAATTGGGCAAAACACAAATATGCACCGGCTTACCTGGCTTTATTAAGCTTTAGCGAGTCGGTATTTTTTCCTATTCCACCGGATGTAATGTTGGCACCGATGGCATTGAGCAAGCCGGATAAAGCCTGGCGTTTCGCATTATATACCTCGATTGCCTCTGTGTTAGGCGGTATGGTGGGTTACCTGCTGGGTTATTTGTTATTTGAGCCAGTCGTCCAACCGGTGTTGGTTAACTTAGGTTATGAAGCCAAGTTTGCGACGATTAGCCAATGGTTTAAAGAATGGGGTATATGGGTGGTGTTCTTGGCTGGATTCTCGCCAATTCCCTATAAATTATTTACCATTACGGCAGGCGTGATGCAGATGGCATTTTTGCCGTTTGTAATTGTTTCTGCCATCAGTCGTAGTATGCGCTTTTATCTGGTGGCCGGGCTGATGAAATGGGGTGGTAAAGCCATGGAGGAAAAACTCAGGCTTTATGTTGACAGAATTGGTTGGGGAGTTGTCATTGGTGCGTTACTGGTCTATGTGTATATATCCGTGTTTTAGGCGATATCGGTTGTTATGACGTTAAGGACGACATTTAAACAACAAATCCGCTTAATTGGTATCGTGTTGAGCGTGATTTTATTGACTGCCTGTGCGGGGCGTACAAGCCCTGCACCGGTGCAAAGTGTACACGTCCCCTCCAAACATCCAACTCATCGACGAGTTGCGGATAAACGTCCCGCAGGTATTAAAGGTAAAAGCCATAAAGTCAGTAAAGGAGACACCCTATATTCCATAGCCTGGCGGGCAGGTATTGATTTTAGATCACTGGCAAAACTGAACAAAATCAGTGCCCCTTACCCGATCTTTATCGACCAAATCATCGTGTTACGTCCAAGTCCAGCTAAAACCCCGAGTAAGCAAAAAACCAAAACAACTAAAATCAAAGCGCCCGCAACTGTGGCTGCGATAAAGACAAAAATCCGGCCCAAAATTTTAAAAAAGAATGTAGCAAAAACACTTGCAGAACAAAAACAAGGGGAGTATCGTCAGGTTAAGCAACAACGCAAGCCGTTGAAAAAAGCGCGTAATGTGCCAATTCAAAAACCCAAAAAAAAGCAGTATTCGAACAAGATCAAACAATGGGTTTGGCCAACGGTAGGAAACGTTATTGCGGGTTTTTCTAATCAGGAAAATGGTAATAAAGGGATTGACATCGGGGGTAAAAGCGGGACGTCCATCGTCTCAGCAGCAGACGGTAAAGTGGTTTACTATGGTAACGCCCTTCGGGGGTATGGCAACTTAATCATTATCAAACATAATGACGATTATTTAAGTGCTTATGCTCATAACCGGAGGATTTTGGTTAAAGAAAAGGATTTTATTAAGGCGGGTCAAAAGATCGCTGAGATGGGAAACACGGACAGCCAAAACGTGAAATTGCACTTTGAAGTGCGATACCGGGGTA
>JBLHHD010000116.1:0-7647 GCA_047614605.1 Alteromonadaceae bacterium | reverse complement strand
AACGCTTTTTCTTCCTTCACAAACGCCTTGTCGATGCGCCTGTTAAAGGTAATTAGTTCTCGTTTGTAAGCTTGCTTTGAAAACAATAGTGCCCATCTTTCCCCTGACGCCAGTGGATCGTAAATCACGCCCTTGTAACCATTGCCCAGCTTGTCCCATTCGATATCCTTGCTATCCTGGTTGACCAGCATTTTGGCATTATTTTTGGTTTGAGGGATACGTGTCAGCCAGTTAATGAGTGATTTTTTCAGTTTGTCTTTGCTGTAAAGCGCTGAGTCAGCAACCCACAAGAAGTCTTCAGCCAATGCCATATTGCTTTTAAATGATTCAACCTTGGCGATGCTGTCGTGGACGTTGGCTTTGTCACTGCTATTACCAGACAGGCTTTCATACCACAGCGGCATCGCAGCATCGCAGCATCACCTGTCACGGTTAACGACATCACGATTTGATTTAAGTCAGGCCGATGTGCTTTGGAGTGACCTTGGGCAGGCGTTGGTACATTGTTCATTTTTGCCGTTAATGCTTCGGGCAGCGCCCTTGTTTTACTGGCCAACTCAGCAGCCTCGGCAAACTCACCGTGTAGCAGCAATGATGTGGTATCAATATGGACAGACTTACCCAACAGACCGCGTTCCTGTGCGATTTCAAAGGCCAGCTCGGCAAATAGCTTGGTAGTGCCGTATTTGTGCAGCGCATCCAATGTCCGGCCCAATGCATAATCGTTAAGGTGTTCAGCCTCAACACCCGGGCCTATCAGACGTTGAGTGTCTTTACCCTCATAAAAAGAGGACTGTTCGTGTAACCCAAACCGTTGATTATCATTGCTTTGACACGTTGTCCGTGAGTGACTTTACACTTGTCATCTTCTTTTAGTGGCAGACGCTTATCAATACGCTTGACCAGCCTAAGCGATTCAATCGTTGCGGCGACCAACCCAAGATGATCAAGGCGCTGCACCTAAATGTTAGCCAAGGCGTTAATCGGTGGCTGTTGTATGGACGAGCGTGTTGTCACTGAATAAACCCGTTAATGTGATAATGGCAGATAGTATGACACAACAAACTGGACCATCTTGTGATCTATTGCCGCCAATTATTGTGATCTATTCGCCATTTGTTGCACCGCAGCCGGTCCAAAAGTGGTACGTGAGATAAAGGAGGTTCATTTACTGGTAATTG
This sequence comes from Alteromonadaceae bacterium, assembly GCA_047614605.1. GTDB lineage: Bacteria > Pseudomonadota > Gammaproteobacteria > Enterobacterales > Alteromonadaceae > JABSOG01. The sequence goes on along the minus strand of JBLHHD010000116.1, from coordinate 6,466 downwards.
TTATTATTCGTGTTTCCTTTATGACTGCTGAATGTGGGCAAGTATTATTGTGCTCCACAATTAAATGCCAAAAAGCTTTGTGATGTACTGGGATTAAGTGAAAAACAACTACTGAGGAAGTTAAAAGCGCTGGTAGGGTTAGGATTATCAGAGTGGGTACGTGATTACCGGCTCAACAAAGCCTGTGAATTATTCAGCGACGGACAAAGAGTCTCGCAAATTTATGACGAAGTGGGGTTTTCGTCCCACTCCTACTTGTCGAGCTGTTTTAAAGCCAAATTTGGTGTCACACCAAAAAATGACCAATCATCTGATTAGAACACTGACCACTTTAATTTAGGCATTAGTTGGATTATTCAAGATCAAAAGCATTTTACCACAGAGAACACAGAGGAAAAAAACCATATAAAGACAGTTTAATTATCGTTTTGATTGCAAAGTGAATTTATTATCTTTGCTTGTTTTGCTCTTCTCAGTGTCCTCTATGGTTACATTGGCTCAAACAATAGAGGTACAAAGTAAAAAGCAGGCACCTAAACTTCAATGCCAATATTAGTGATCCCATCGGCCAATGCTCTGGCTCTGAACTGATTTACCAACGCTTTGTTAGGCTTAGTGTTATTGCCAAGCATTTCAATCAGTTCAGCCACAAAATTAATTTCGTATTGCATCAACTCATGCTGCTCAAGCATCGCTTCACTGGCAGACTCATTGTCGGCCATTAACTCTTGCTCTGCGACCTTGCTTACCGAGCCCTGAGAGAGTTTACACACATCGCTTAGCGGATCACCATCGGCACCACCAACACCATATAACAGCGCCGTTAATGCCATTGCACTATCCAATGCCGGATAGACGCCAAACAAGTCAAAATCAGCAATATCAGGAATATTAGGTTCGATTTTTTCCAGTTGCTTATCAATATTCAATTTAAGGTTTTTAACAATTAACTTTTCCCAAACGATATTAAGCGCATCGCGTAGTACTTTGCCCTCGCCAAACTTAGTCACCTCACTAAAGAGCAGGTAATTTGGCAACATTCGTTCAACCAACGTTGCGGCGATCAGCATTTGCTGATCGGGGTTTAAGTCATCAAACAGTTTATAAGGGTCGTTATTACTATTCATCTGAGTCTCTTTGGCATTGCCAGCAAATTTCAAAATTAGCACTATTGGATTCGCCACAGCCAGTGCAAATCCAATCAGAGGTGCTATCAGCAGTAGACTTTTGACAGCGAACATAATCGTCAATAAGGGGGGTTGCTGCGGCTAATTTAATTTGATAAATCCACACCCCAATAGTCAAATCGGTAGGCGGCAATTCGCCCATCGCCCCACTAAGGTGCTCACCCTTAAGCAACACATCAATACCCTCGCCAGTTAACAAACCTTTGATCACATTGGCTTCGATGGCGTTTTCGGCCTCAAATACACATACCCGGCTATCCACTTGATACGTCACCTTTTAATATCAAAACCTAAATTCCAAAGTTAATAGACCAACGCTTATAAACCAAAGTATAACTTGATACCATCAAGCAACATTTGCACCGAAATCATTACCAAAACCATACCCATCAGCCTCTCCATTGCCGTTAAACCCCGCGTGCCCAACACCTTTTGCAAGATACCGGATGACAGCAAAATCACTGCCGTGGCACCCCAGGCAGCCCCAACAGCAAGACTCCAGTCAAGCATTCGGGTAGGGTCCTGATTAGACATCAGCAGCAATGCCGCCAACACCGAAGGACCGGCAATCATCGGAATTGCCAACGGAACCAAAAATGGCTCATCGCCCTCTTCAAGACCAGCAACGCCACCAGCAGTAGGGAAGATCATTCGTAAAGCAATCAAAAACAAAATGATCCCACCCGCAATGGTCACCGCTTCTTGTTGTAGCCCCAGCAAATCCAAAATCGACTGACCGGCGAACAAAAACAAAAACATGATCATTAACGAAAAAATCAGCTCACGCATCAGCACAATTTTGCGCCGTTTAGCTTCAACACTTTTTAAAATTGACACCACCACAGGCAAATTGCCCAGCGGATCAAGGATCAGAAATAAAGTAACAGCTGCGGTCCAGATTTCCATAGTCAGCATCGCTTAAAATTATTCACCAGTCTGTTATCGTAAGTGTTAAACGCATAATAGCAAGTGAGGGATGATTTTTTATTTTCGTTAAAATAAAAAATACTGCAATAGTTAGTGCCCGTCCCAAAAAATAGCTTAGGTACTGCCAAATGGCAGGGCGATCGCTATGCAGCGAAGTCGTAAGGCTTATTCATCAATAAGTTAATGGTTTCATCATGCTTTGAGTAAGCTTTCGGCAACGCCGAAAAGCTCACGTTTCAGCTGGGTCGACATTTCGAATCAGAAGTAGTTACGCATTTGAAAGCCAGTAATGACCAACAATGCCAATAAAGATGGTCATACCGACATAATTATTATGCAAAAATGCCTTAAAATAAGCGCGGGTATCCCGGTCACGAATAAGCCAGTGCTGATAAGCAAATAATCCGGCGGCGACCACCAACGCGGCATAGAATGGCGCGGTAAAATGCAAAATAATGCCCACCAACACCAATAAAACCAACGAGGTAATTTGTAACAGCAACACCATCAATTTATCATAACGGCCAAACTTTATAGCCGTTGATTTTAAACCGATTTTAATATCATCATCCCGATCAACCATGCCATACATAGTGTCATAAGCCACCGTCCAGCATAAGTTAGCGGCATAAAGCAGCCATAAAACATCAGGTAGTTTCTCTGTCACTGCCATAAACGCCATGGGCATCGACCAGCTAAAAGCGGCACCTAAAACAACCTGAGGAAAATGGGTAAAACGTTTCATAAAAGGATAAGAAGCGGCGAGTAATAAAGCGACTACCGATAAAGCGATAGTTTGCCAGTTAAGCATCAACACCAGCAAAAAACCCAGTGCGATCAACAAAGCAAACAATTGCAGGGCTTCACCAGAGGAGACTTTTCCAGAAGCTATTGGGCGGTTTTTGGTGCGCTCTACTGAGCCGTCAAAATGACGATCAGCATAATCGTTGATCACGCAACCTGCCGAGCGCATTACAAATACCCCCAGGCCAAAAATCACCAAATGAACAAGCGACGGGCTACCCCTACTCGCCAGCCATAATGCCCACAACGTCGGCCACAACAACAGATAACTGCCAATGGGTTTATCCATACGCATCAATAGCTTGTAATTGCTAATATTGGCTTTGTTAAGCAACAAGGCGGTCATTGATAAACCTCTGCATCAGGCAAAAACACCTCAGCCACCAGCAATGAATAACCTTCAAGGGTAAACATTGAACGCCTTGCCCACAACTCGCGAACAACATCAGCGGTTTGAGCGACCTCAGCCGCCAACTGCACAACCTCGCTTGAACGGTCAAATTCGGCAACTTCAATGGCTGAGCGAATAACCCCCGGCTCATTAAAAATCACTTCACCGAGCGGCTTTTCACCCAATGTGGTGAGCTTAACCACTGCTGGCGGAATATCGCTTAATGGCATCAAAGTTTGCGCGTAAACCCAGGGGTTACCATCGCAATACAATAAGACTTCACGCACTTGAACGGTCACCGATTCATCACTTGCATAACCAAAAAGCGTTAACTCTTTGGCGCTGAGATTACGTTGGTGCTTGGCTAAAATTTTGACTTTAAAATCTGAACAATGACGTTTTAACTTACTGGTTAATGAGCCTTGCTCAAACAACCAGCTTGATAAATATGTTGTTATTAACTTAGACGGCTCACTACGCCAGTCGGCCTCTAACGATAAAGGTACCTGCGACATTAAAGCTAAATCCAATGGAACTAATGGGCGCGATTATAACAGCCTTATTGTGTTGGAAAAAACGTTTTAGTGAAAACTCAGCAGATTGCTCAGTCATTATGGCCTTAAACTAAAATAAAAAATCATTGTGGATGCATTTTATAACCGAGTTGCCATCACAAGTAAATCCGAACAACCTTAACGATATCATCGAAAAACTCGAAGTTAACCAAAAACACCACCAATGACCCCAATAAAAATCCCCGGAGCAAGCTCTCTCGCTTAGGCTCGCCTTTTACTTCGTAAAAGCGGGGTATTTTTATTTCCCCACAGAGCAAAGGTACTGACGTAGCAAGCTACGGGGAATTTACCCGTAGAGATTCAATTACAATCACCTTTATTACTTTTATTCGGTCGCTAAGCACGGCAGCAACATGGAAAGCTGATTTTTGCTCATGCCCAAAGCATCTTTTTACTTGGTGACGAGCTGCAACATGTCAGAGCCCGCCGGGTTAATTTGTAATGAAGGCGATCAGGACAGTTTATTAGCCGATTTGGCGATTGATAAAATCGACCTGATATTAACCGACCAGCCACTGCCGCCGGGCAGTCATATCAAAGCCTACAACCATCAGCTCAGTGAAAGTGGAGTGACATTTTTTGCCGCCGCACAATTAGCTCAACGTTGCACCGGTAGCTTTCCTCAATCGCTGTCCGGCTGCCCTTTTTAATTCAGGGCAACAAATCAGTAGCACGACAACGGTTATTTTCCTGGCTCGAAAGCATCAAATAAGCGTCAATATTGTCGCCGAATTTGACGATAGCGCCTTAATGAAATCGTTTGGTCAAGAAAACTATGGCATGTTTACCGCACCAACGCTTATCGAAAAATCCGTCGTTGCATTGTATGGTGTACAAATTATTGGCCGTACTGATGAAATAAAAGAGCATTATTATGGCATTTCTCGCCCGCGTAAAATCAAACACCCGGCCATTCTTGAGATCATCAATACCGCTCACCGCACTTAAGTGGCTTAATTTACAGCTGTTGAGAAATTAATCTAATCTGGCTAGACTTGAAGGTACCCATCAGTTTACTTGAATCACTCATAAAGGAAAACATGCAACAGCTCGAACTCCTCTCGATTGAAAGTCCCTGCATCAACGTTTGTCAGTCAAACAAACGCGGATACTGTTTGGGTTGCTTTCGCTCCAGAGACGAGCGTTTTAACTGGACTAGCTTTACCCCAGAAGAAAAAGGTAAAGTACTGGCCTTGTGCAAACAACGCAACCGTCGCCGCAAGAGTCAGGATAAAAAACACCAGCAAGAGCAAATGCAGCTCAAAATCCCCATGACCACAATCACTGAACAACCCCCGATAGAAAGCTCAGCCGAAGCCGCAGAAAAACCACAAACCGTTCAGGATATGGGTTTGGATATATTTGATTTATAAGTAATACATTCACCTTGTCATCACGTTACTTCGCTCCAAAAAACAAGCGTTTCTGTCTGTTCAAACCCCCAAAGCTGTACTAGTCTTTAGCTAATTATCGTTCACTAACAAGGCAAAAATATGAGCAACCATACGTATAAAACAATCGAAATTACCGGCACTTCACCAGATGGCATTCAACAAGCCATCGAAAACGGTATCGCCGATACCTCCAAAAGCGTCCGTAACATGCGCTGGTTTGAAGTCACTGATACCCGTGGACAAATTGCTGACGGCGCCGTTAGCCACTGGCAGGTGACGATGAAAATCGGCTTTACTATTGGGGATTGAGGGGGAGTTTAAAGGCCCTGATCGTTATTTTTGCTCAGACCTGTTGGCAAATAGGGTGACTTCGCTACGCGAGTGCCCTTCTTATGAATTACCCTAAAAGTCGTCATTCCTTATATGGACTCCTCTTGTTTGACAAGGAAAAACTTGAAAATAGCGTAGCTGAGACCGTATATTCGGGCTTTCTATGGGGCGCTACCCCTGGCCCATGGTGTGTTCGCTCCTCTATTCCTCTTCGGCGAAGCGGCTTTGTTATCGAAGCCGCAGGAATGATCAGATTCTATAGAGGTGATTTAACCGACTTTCTTGCCAAGGGTATCGCATCAAAAAGGGCACTGATTACATTACAGGATGTTTGTCTTAATAACGATCAATCAGAACAATAATCAAACACTTGGTCAGCCTATTAAAGAAACGTGTTGACTGATCCCCCCTCGTTTGATCGATTACTGCTTTTTAGGCAGAAATAAGGTTAAGATACCGATATACGATAAAAAAACCCAATATTATGCCGTACTTTTCAACAATTGATGACCCAAGAGTACCAGGTCGAACGACACATTCTTTAGACAATATTTTCTTTATGACGATCTGCGCTGTTATTTGCGGTGCGGATAGTGGGTCTTCTATTGCTGCATTTTGCAAGGCTAAAAGATCAGGGTTCGGGCCATATTTGGACTTACTTGATGGCACTCCTCACACGATACATTAGGCACACTCTTTGCTCGAATCGATCCTGATGTATTTCAACCATGTTTTAGCGATTGGGTTCAGTCCTGAGGTATCCCCAAAACTATAGTATTAGAATCAATGAGTTAGGGAGTAGATGAAAGGGATAGACATGAATTTTATGGCCTTTTTGTTTTTAATCATAAAATTTAC
>JBLHHD010000115.1:0-7653 GCA_047614605.1 Alteromonadaceae bacterium | reverse complement strand
GGATCATATCCAGTCCAACCTTGCCTTTCATCTGTTTGTTGACCTTGTGGGCTAACACCAGTATTTGCTCAACCACTATGGCAATTTGCACTACCTGATCGTTTAAGCCTTCACGAACCCTATCTCGCTGAACCAGATAACTGTCACGATCTCTGGCCAATGGTACGGTCGCCAGCAAATGATCAACCCCACAGTTGATGCAATCACTGATCAAATCAGCCACTTTACCAAACGGGTTATAATACAGCCCCAGTTTGGCTTTGTTGGGCAGGTTCTTTTGCACATAACTGAGCGGTGATGGCACATTGAGCAAAATCAGTTTTCTTAAGCCGATCCTCGAACGACTAATGGCTTCCTCTTCACTGTCCACCAGTTCAATCGCCACCGAAGCGTTGTGTGCTACCAGTGCCGGATAAGCCTTGATCTCATATTGACCCCGCTTTTGGGTGTACGATTGCGGCAGGTCAGCAAAATTCCAGTCGATAATGTCTTTGCGCTCTATGCCCTTCTCGGCCACTGCAACCAATGTTTGCTTAACCTTGCCCTGTAGTTGCGCCTTAAGCTCAACCAAATCAAAACCATGAGCCATGACTTTGTTTTTGTCATCCACCACTTTAAAACCAAAGCGCAAGTGATTGGGTAAGGTAGTAAAATTCCAGTCCTCAGCAGTCACCGTTACTCCGGTCATACGCAACAATCGCTTATTAACCTGCTCGATAAACTCGCCTTTACCCGGCTCCAGTGCGGCTAAAACCGCATCGGCATATTGAGGGGCTGGCACAAAGTTACGTCTGAGCGATTTGGGCAATGAACGAATAAGCGCCACAATCAACTCATGGTGCAAGCCGGGAATAAGCCAGTCAAAACCATCGTCATTAACCTGATTAAGCAACGCAATTGGCACAACAATAACGACGCCATCAACATCACCCGCCGGTTCAAAATGATATTCCAGCGGTAAAATCAAATCGCCCTGACGCCACACATCAGGAAACTGATTGGCATTGATATGCCCCGCATCATGCTGCATCAAATCATCAGCGCTAAAGTTAAGATAATCAGGTTGTTGTTCCTTTTGCTGACGCCACCACTTGATAAACTTAGCCGTTGAACAAATATCTTCAGGCACCTTTTGTTTATACAGGTTGAAGATATCCTCTTCGTCGACCAAAATATCACGTCGTCGAGTCTTGTTTTCGAGGACCTGAATATCATCAACCAGCTTGAGGTTATGAGCCAAAAAAGGTTCTTTAAAAGAAACCTCTTGATTAACCAGTGCTTCACGAATAAAAATCTCACGACATTCATCCGGGGCAATCGCATCGTAATTCATCGCCCGCTTAGGCACTAAGGTTAGGCCATACAGGGTTTGTTTTTCGTAAGCTACTACGCAACCGCGCTTTTTCTCCCAGTGGGCTTCAGAGTAATTACGGTTAACCAAATGCTGACTGATAGGCTCCAGCCATTCGGGTTCAATTTTGGCTGCAATACGGCCAAACAGGCGGCTGGTTTCTACCAATTCTGCTGCCATGATCCATTTGGGGGCTTTTTTATATAATCCCGATGCCGGAAAGAGAAAGAACTTACTGTTGCGGGCCCCCAGGTATTCTTTATTTTCATCTTTAAAACCGATATGACTGAGCAACCCGGTAGCTAGTGCCGTGTGCAGCGACTGATAATCGGCTTCTTCGTTATTGATCACATATTTAAGCTCTCTGGCGACCTGAGATAGCTGGGCGTAAATATCCTGCCATTCGCGCACTCGCATATAAGCCAAAAACTCTTTACGGCAAAGCTTGCGAAATTGCGAACTAGACAACTCTCGTTGTTGGGTTTTGATGTAATTCCACAAGTTAACAAACGTCGCAAAATCGCTGTCTTTGTCGGCGAAGCGGTTATGTAATTCGTCGGCTTTTTGTTTGGCGTCACTGGGGCGCTCACGAGGGTCCTGAATACTTAGTGCCGCAGTAATAACCATCACTTCGTGCAAGCAGCCTGTTTGCGCTGCTTGAATAACCATACGGCCCAAGCGTGGATCAACGGGCAGCCTAGCGATTTTGCGTCCGGTATCGCTAAGTTGCATTTGCTGGTCGATAGTGGCTTTTTTGCCTTCGACGGTTTTTAACGCGCCAATTTCTTCGAGCAGCCGTAAACCATCGTTAATATTGCGTCGGTCCGGGGCTTCAACAAAATCGAATTGTTCAATACTGCCGAGCTTAAGTGCCATCATCTGTAAAATTACCGATGCCAGATTGGTGCGTAATATTTCAGGGTCGGTAAACTCTTGGCGGTTATTAAAATCGTCCTCGCTGTACAGCCGAATACAAATCCCCTCAGATACACGACCACAACGGCCTTTACGCTGGTTGGCACTGGCTTGTGAAATCGCCTCAATGGGCAAGCGCTGTACTTTAGTGCGAAAGCTGTAACGTGAAATACGAGCGGTGCCCGGATCTATCACATACTTGATCCCCGGGATCGTCAATGACGTTTCGGCGACATTGGTTGCCAGTACAATTCGTCGGCCCCGATGGCTTTGAAACACCCGGTTTTGTTCTGCGGCAGACAAACGGGCGTACAGGGGCAATACCGAGGTATCTCTTAATTTGCGTTTTTCGAGCGCATCGGCGGTATCACGAATTTCTCGTTCACCATTCATAAAAATCAGAATATCGCCCAATCCCAGCGAACACAGCTCATCTACCGCGTCAAAAATCGCCTGGAGCTGATCTCTGTCCTCAGAGTCCTCATCATTCACCGGACGGTACCTAACATCAACTGGATAGGTTCTGCCAGAAACTTCAATAATGGGTGCATCATCAAAATGTGTTGAGAAACGTTGAGGGTCGATGGTTGCCGAGGTGATGATCAGCTTCAGGTCCGGTCTTTTTGGTAATAGCTGTTTAAAGTAGCCGAGCAAAAAATCGATATTCAGACTGCGTTCGTGGGCTTCATCGATGATGATAGTGTCGTATTGACTGAGGTTACGGTCGTTGATCACCTCTGCCAGCAAAATACCGTCGGTCATCAATTTAATATAAGAATTGTCGCCGACATTATCGCTGAAACGAATTTTAAAACCGACGGCTTCGCCCAATGGGCTTTTGAGTTCTTCGGCAATACGGGTGGCGACGGTTCTGGCGGCTAGTCTTCGGGGTTGGGTGTGGCCGATAAACTTATCGATACCCAGCCCTAAGTCCAGACATATTTTGGGGATTTGGGTGGTTTTACCTGAGCCGGTTTCACCCGCGATGATCACCACTTGGTTTTCGATAATGGCCTGAGCAATTTGATCTTTTTTCTGACTAACCGGCAAGTTTTCGGGGTATTCGATGCTCGGTAAGTTCGCTTGTCGCTGTTGACGTTTGAGGATTGAGGTTTGCATATCGGCGGCAATTTTTTCGAGGCTCAGCTGTTGTTTTTGCTCATCCTTGATTTTTTTCACGCCATTGATTCGGCGCACAAAGCTGCCACGCTGAACACCCCAACACAAATCCAGCTGGTTAAATAACTGTTTTACCTGTACCGTCAAAATCCTGAACCACCACACCGCCAAAAAAGGGTTAGATACTAACAGTTTAGCGCCATAAAATCGCCCCTTTTGCGGGGTTCTACAAGTGATAACAAAAATAAAATCAGCAAACATTTTATTCTTCAACCACTTGGCTTATTATGAGTGCGGTACTTTGTTTCGCATATACACCAGCCACCTAACCCCAGTCAACCCATGAGGAACACTAATGTTTAGCAATATCGACCTGATAGCCAGTGCTGTTATGGTGTTATTTATTGCCATGTTATTGTTTGTTGATGCCAAACATCAACGCGCTACCCTGATAACCGGTGTTATCGGTATGATCAATGGTATTGCCGCTTTCATTTGGGCGACCTTAATGTTTGCCACCCCGCACGGGTTGATCATCGCACTGGCCCTGACATTAACCGGGGTTAGCATTTACAAGATCCTCAACACCAAAAAGAAGCCCTCGACGATTGAATTTAGTGACAATGAAATTCAGTTACATCGTGCTTTTTTTTCAGACCTTAGCCCCAAGGCGTACATGAAGCTGATTAATTTTGCCATTTGGCGAGAGATTGAGGCAGGTCAAACGTTATTAACCAAGGGTCACAAAGTCGACCGACTGTCACTAATATTCAGCGGCATAGCCAAGGTAGACATCGGCAACAACCACTTTGTAGAGATAAAAGAAGGTCAATTTATTGGAGAAATGAGTTACATCTCCGGCAACATGGCCTCAGGCACAGTAACGATAGCCGAAAAAACCATCCTGGTAGAGTGGCCCCAGCAAGAGCTAAAAGCGTTAGTCAGCCAAGACATGATAATAGGAAATTGCATTCAGTCACATTTTAATAGGGATTTGATTAAGAAACTTGGATGAGGAGGTACTAAAGCGAATGCTTGGCGCTTTTGTACCTCCGAATTGGAGCCAAGGATGGCGACAGGGCGGGCAACATGGACGTAGGTCACGATAAAGCCTCCGACACTTTAAGCTAGTAGACATAACCCAACCTATTGCCCCCCTGAAAAGAAAGTGGGTAGCGTATAGACATCGATGGATCAATTCCTGCAGTCTGCCATTCTCTTGAAATAAACCACTCACGGCGACAGAACACACTACAGGGAAGTGGGCAGCGTATAGACATCGATGGATCAACTCCTGCAATCTCCCATTCTCTTGAAATAAACCACTCACGGCGACAGAACACACTACAGGGAAGTGGGCAGCGTATAGACATCGATGGCGACAGGGCGAAAGCTTCATGTATGAGTACGACCACCGACACATTCAAAACAAAACCACAAGCTGTAGATGATTGTAGGGCGGCCCCAGTACCGACCTACGAAATATTCAGCGCCTAACGATTACTAGCCCGACCCCGCAAAGTACGATTAAGAGCATCCAACTCTCTCATCACCTGCTTTTTATAAGTTGACGAAACCTGACTGGTTTTTAAAAACTGCTCGGTGGCCTTCTGAGTCTCTTCAAGGCCAACATAAGGGAATGCAGCGCGTATAAAGTAAGAGGCATACTCAAAATGTTCATCCCTTTTATACATCGCTTCAATCTCGGTAAAATACTTGGCGATATAAGGTTGAGCCAACTGCGGATACTCTGCGCTGTAAAGACCATCAAGGACGGCCTTTTTCTCGCTCACCGATAAGCCGCTATCAGTGGTAATTTTCTGCCAGGCCCGTTGCTTAACCTCGCTGTCAGGGAAAAGTGTCTGTGTGGTCAACATTGCATTATGACCCCGAGCAGATTTGTCCTCAGTGAGCAGCTGTTTCATCCGAGTGTCGACCGCTGCTTTGCGTCCGCCCTCTGCCAATACCGCTAAAATTTTCCATCGGCGAAAATGATTAATGGTGATCCCATCAATCAACACTTTGCCATCATAAACGTCGGTTAAATAAGCCAAATGTTCATCGCTAAAAGACAAGTCCAACATAGCAATATACCAACTGCGTTGTAAATCAGACCCTGCGCTCAAGCGATTAACTTGTTGTTTTGCCAATGTAAAAGCCGCTTTTCGACGTTGGTTTTTTAACTTCACATCACTAATATAAAAATCAATGCCGCCTTTGAGACTCCCCAATACGTAATCCAGCATATCCACGTCACGCTCATCCGCTAAATGTTCCATCCCCAGCGCAATAAAGTCGTCGACTTTCATCTGCTGATCACGGATCAGATGACGTAAAATACCCCAAATAATCGTTTTGGTGGGGGTATCCTTGACCTTACTCAGATTGGCTTTTATCCACTTTAGCGAAGACTCGTTAAGGCGTGTTTTGACGTAATCATAATCGTCCACGTTTGGCAAAATGATCGCCGGAGCTTTTTTACCCTCAAGTGAAGGCACCAGGGTCTTTTTACCATCAAACAACACCTTCACCTTCTCTTTAAGTTTTAGCTCACCCTGCTCAACATAATACAAACCGAGCAAATTGGCGTGAGGGCGTAAGGTTTTATTATGCTCACCACCAGTTTGGCTAATGCTGGCTGAATGAATTTTGCCATTAGTCACTTCATAATTTAGGGTCATGCTATTAACATCTTCGGTTGCCAGCCAACTATCGACCCACCCCGTCAACTTTTTACCATGCACCTTTTCAAGCTCAACAATAAAATCATTTAAAGTGGTATTTTTAAACGCATGAGTTTTAAAATACTGAACAATGCCCGCCCGAAACTTATCTTCGCCCAGCAAATACTGTAACTGCCTCAGTACCGACAACCCTTTGGCATAAGTAATCCCATCAAAATTAGACAAGGCTGAATGGATATCAGTTACCTCAGACAAAATCGGGTGTGTTGTGATCATCTGATCTTCGCTATAAGCCCAGTCTTTATAACGAGCAACCCGGTCCCACGCACCACCTTGACCAATACCTTCAAGTCCCTGGTAACCCATCAAGTCAGCAAAACTTTCATTTAACCACAAATCATTCCACCAGTTCATGGTCACCAAATCACCAAACCACATATGCGCCATTTCGTGCAAAATGGTCACATCCCGTTCAATTAATTGATCTTTGGTCGGGGTTGAGCGAAACACTTGAAATTCACCAAAAGTCACTGCACCTACATTCTCCATGGCACCAGCGTTAAACTCAGGGACGAATATCTGATCGTATTTACCAAACGGATACTCGTAGTCGTAATACGCCTCAAAATAAGTGAAGCCTTTTTTGGTGGTATCAAACATTCGTTGTGGGTCAACGTATTGCGACAATGATTGACGAGCAAATAATCGCAGCGGATATTTACCGCTATAGTCTTCCCACATCGCATAAGGCCCGACGGTTAGATTAAACAGGTAAGTTGACATTTTTTTGCCCGGATTAAACCAATGATGTTTGCGCTGACCATTTTGCGTCGACTTGTTCACCGCCATATTACTGATCACCTGCCAGTCAGCCGGGGCTTTAACATCCACACTAAAACGAGCTTTAAGGTTAGGCTGATCGAAACTGGGAAATAAACGGTGGGCATCAGCGGGTTCAAAGTTCGTATACAAATATTCTTTACCATCACTGGGGTCAATAAATTGATGAAAACCCGCGCCATCGTGGCTATAAGTGCCTTCAAAAACCACGGTGACCGTATTGGCCCCCTTACTCAACAATCCCTTAGGTAAAATGATACTGGCCTCTTCATCATCAAACCTGAAATTGTCAGTCTCGACCCCATTAACGTTTACAGTCGTTACCGCTTTACCGGCAAAATCAAATACCACATCGGCATTTTGCTGTAACAAGGTAAAGCCGATTTTACTTGAGCCGTTAAAGGTTTTACTGCCCTTGACCAAATCAAACGATAATTGATAGTTCACGTCACTGATTTGCTGTGCCCGTGCTGTCGCTTGTTCTTGAGTAAGATTGCTGTAAGCCAGGATGGAGGTGCTGTTTAATGCCAGTAATGCGGGAACTAAATACCGTTTCATTTGGGCCTCATCGATGTGCTATCACATTCGGGTAATTTGTTTATAGGCTGTTGCGATGGTTAACCAGCCATGAATATGGGAATTAGTTATACTCGCTAAATCCAATGAATTCAATCATAAACCTAGGAGCTTGTCCGAGAATAGGGCTAGTTCTGAGGGAAAGTCGGTTTGAGATAGTTTTCGCGG
>JBLHHD010000114.1:0-7670 GCA_047614605.1 Alteromonadaceae bacterium | reverse complement strand
GGTTTGCTCTGCCGGTTTGGCGATAACAGTATTACCAGCCACCAAAGCGGCTGAGACCTGACCTAGGAAAATCGCCAGCGGGAAGTTCCACGGGCTGATACATAAAACTACACCACGGGACTGGAATTGATCACCGACCATCAATTCTTGTGCTCTTACCGCATAATAGCGACAAAAATCGACGGCTTCACGGACTTCTGATACCGCATCAAGCGGCGTTTTGCCCGCTTCTTTAATACACAGGGCGATTAGCTCATCACGGTGTGCTTCGAGTTTGTCAGCAATAGCCAGCAAAATGTCGGCCCGTTGGGCGACCGATGTTTGTGACCAACGGGCAAACGTGCTGCTGGCTGTTACCAGCAACTGCTCCATCTGTGCTTCATCGGCGTGGATAAGATGGCCTATTACCTCGTCATGATTGGCGGGGTTAGCCACTACTTTGTCGAATTTTTCTGGGATTTTGCCATTGCCTGGGGTGACCCGATTATCTTCAAGCCACTGGTCAAGGTTGACTTTCATTTTGGATACCGCATCAACATCGGTCAGATCAATACCAACAGAATTACGACGCTCTTTACCATATAGCTGATGAGGCAAAGGAATGTGTGGGTGGTATTTATCCTGCCATAACTGCACCGTTTCGAGTGGGTCAGCCAGCAGTGATTCAACTGGAATATCTTCATCAACGATGTTGTTAACAAAGGAGCTATTGGCACCATTTTCGAGTAAGCGACGCACCAGATAAGCCAGCAAGTCGGCATGTTTACCCACCGGGGCATAAACCCGGCAAGAGATTTTGTCGTTATGTACGACCTGATCGTACAGTGATTCGCCCATGCCGTGCAGGCGCTGAAATTCAAAACCACTGTGTTGGTCGGTCATTTCTAAAATAGTGGCAACCGTATAGGCATTATGTGTGGCAAACTGGGGGTAAACACAATCGCGCATTGACAGCAATTTTTTGGCACACGCCTGATAGGATACGTCAGTGGAGGGTTTACGAGAGAAAACCGGAAAATCAGTAAAGCCTTCGGCTTGGCTCATTTTCACTTCGCTGTCCCAGTAAGCGCCCTTAACCAGACGGACCATCATCTTGCGGTTGGCTTTTTGAGTCAGTTCTTGTATCCAGTCAATGACAAAAATGGCGCGTTTTTGATAGGCTTGCAAAGCAATCCCAAAACCATCCCAGCCGTTGAGCTCTTCATCAAGAAAAACAGCGCCAATAACATCCATGGAAATATCCAGGCGGTCGGCTTCTTCGGCATCAACAGTAAAGCCGATATCATATTTACGGGCTTGCAGTGCCAGTGTTTTTAAGCGTGGGATCAACTCTTTGATCACCCGCTCGCGATGCGAGAATTCGTAACGGGGATGAATGGCTGAAAGCTTGATTGAAATGCCCGGGCTTTTTTCAGGGCCTTTACCCGCAGCGGCTTTACCGATAGCATCGATGGCAGTGACGTAACTGTCATAGTAGCGGTCGGCATCTTGCATGGTGCGGGCACCTTCGCCGAGCATATCGTACGAATAGGTATAACCTTTAGCTTCTGCCTCTTTCGCTCGGCTAACGGCTTCGTCAATGGTTCGGCCCATAACAAACTGGGTGCCCATGATTTTCATGGCGTAACGGACAGACTCACGAATGACCGGTTCACCCAAACGGCCAATGGTTTTCTTTAAAATACCAAATTGCTCTTTTTTCTGTTTATCAGAATAGTTGACCAGCTTACCGGTCATCAGCAAACCCCAGGAAGAAGCATTAACGAAGATGGAATCACTATTACCAATATGAGATCCCCAGTCACCATCGGCCAGTTTGTCACGAATAAGGCTGTCGGCGGTTTCTTTATCCGGTACCCTTAATAAAGCTTCGGCCAAGCACATCAGTACTACGCCTTCCTCTGTTGACAGGGAAAACTCATTAAGTAGGGCATCGACCCCGCCTTTACCTACCTGTTGTTTACGAATTTCAACAACTATCTGACGGGCACGATCCCACGCGCGGGTTCTGGCACTAACACCAATATCAGCTAATGGGATGAGGTGGTTAACAATGGTGTTTTCGTCAATCCGGTAGTGATCACGAATTTGCTGACGGATGGGGCTGTTGGTAACTAATGAATCGTTAAAAAGCATGATAAACCCTCGAATTTAATCGTAGTAAAGTGTTGGCAAACAGTTAAAAATACTGCATGAAAAATAATTTAACGAATTCTATCCCAAAAACCACCGAATATGCTGGTTATATTTGACGCAATGCCCTAAGTTATCGGGTATTGTTAAATTAAAACCATAGAATCTGCTGTTATGAATCCTTCAAGTAAAATCCGTTCGTTGGATCGTATCGATTTAACTATTTTAGACTGTCTGCAAAAAGATGCGCGGATCTCTAATGTTAGTCTGGCAAAAAAGGTCAATCTCAGTGCCAGCCCTTGTCTGGATCGGATGAAAAGGCTTGAAAATGAAGGGTATATTGAACGTTATGGTGCAAAACTTAATGCCTCGAAGCTTAAGTTTGGGATGTCGGCGTTCATCCAAATAACCCTTGATCGCACTACTAGTCGGGTATTTGATGAATTTCGCGATGCCGTACGTAACATCCCTGAAGTGGCCGAGTGTCATATGGTGGCGGGAGGATTTGATTATTTGGTTAAAATTCGCATTGCTGATATGGCAGCCTATCGGGAGGTGCTCGGTACAATTGTTGATTTGCCAGGGGTGGCAAAAAACCATACTTATGTGGTGATCGAGAATGTTAAGGAAGATTTGGGGTTGCCGATTATTTGAGGTCAGTGATTATATTATAGGTCCCCGTCTTCGCGGGGATGACGGGGAGGGCTTGATGGCGTTAAAGGTGCGGTGAATACAGTGCAGTGTTTAAGCTTCTTCTGCGAGCACTATGGGCTTGCGAGTGAAAAAACCACCGTGTAGCTTGTATTTACTAGAGATACGAAAACCAAGCGCCAGCAGGCACGGGGTAAGTACTAGCGTCAGCAGGGCTGAGAAGGCTAAACCACCAGCTACCGCTGTTGCCAGTTGTGACCACCACTGGGTCGACGGGCCGCCAAATTCGATGCTTTGGGCGACAAAGTCGATGTTCATTTCCATGACCATCGGCATTAAACCCAATATGGTAGTAATGGTAGTTAACATTACCGGACGCAAACGTTGGGCACCGGTGCGAATAATCGCCTCAACAGCCTCCATTCCTTCTTTGCGCAGTACGTTGTAGGTGTCAATCAAAACAATGTTGTTGTTGACCACAATACCGGCGAGCGAGATAACGCCAATACCTGACATCACAATACCAAAGGGTTTTTGTACGATTAGTAACCCAAGAAAAACCCCAACGGTGGAGAATATCACCGCACTGAGAATTAATCCGGCCTGATAGAAGCTATTAAACTGGGTGACCAAAATAATGGCCATGACAAATAAAGCCACAAAAAAGGCGTTTTTCAAAAAGGTTTCTGATTCAGCCTGATCTTCGTTTTCACCTTTAACAGTAAAGTTAACCGATGGGTCAATGCCTAATCCCGGCAGTTGTTCTTGTAGTTGTGGCAGCACTTTGCCCAATTGAGAACCCGGTGCCATATCGGCACTGACGGTTAATACCCGGCGACTGTCAACACGACTGATAGAGTCGACTTTTTGCACTGGGGTACGCTTAACCAGATTACTGATAGGGACCATGCCAACCGAGGTTTTTAAACGTAGCTCATCCAAACGGCTGATATCGCGCTTATCCTCAGGAAAACGAATAAGAATATCCAGCTCATCATCCACATCATCCGGGCGGTATTCGCCAACTTTTAAACCATTGGTCACCATCCGCACGGTACTGCCGACTAAAGTGGCATCGGCACCAAAGCGGGCTGCATTAGCGCGGTCTACTGTCAGCTCCCATTCAATCCCCGGTCTGGGGCTCGAATCGGTGATATTGACAAAATGCTCATTAGCTTCCAGTGCACCACGTACTTTACGTACCGCATCTTCGAGTTTATCCGGGAAACGTGAGTTAAGCTCAAGTACCAGGGCTTTACCGCCGCTCGGGCCTGAATCATCTTTTCTCACTTCAACTTCAACACCAGCTAACGTAGCAGTATTGGCATGAATATCTTTGACAATCACATCGGCTTTGCGACGCCGTTGCCAGTCAACCAGGTTGACCCGCATAGTGCCGATTATACCACTCCCACCGGTGCGGCTGTATAACGTTTCTACTTCTGGCATATCGACTAGCCGAGCTTCAACACTTTTCATGATGTTGTCCTGCTCGATAATTGACAAGTCGCCGTGAGAGCGTACGGTAATATTAACCCCTTTAGGCTCGATGGTTGGGAAAAACTCAGCACCAAGCCCCGACATACCATAACCGACAAACACCAAAGTGGCGGTGGCAAAAGCACTCGCAAGGACTTTCCATGGGTGTTTAACCGCCGTGCTCAACACGTTGACATATTTGCCGGTAAAGCCAGTCAATTTATTTAGGTCGCCATTTTCAGCATGATGCATTTGTTGGCTTTGTGCCTGGCTTAACGGTCGGGCTTTGCCTAGCATGGTACCAACGCTTGGCACAAATATGAGGGCCATAAGCAACGACGCTGTTAATGTGGCGATGAGGGTGATAGGTAAAAACTTCATGAACTCACCCATGATCCCAGGCCAGAAAATCAGCGGTGTAAAAGCGGCCAGGGTAGTGGCGGTTGATGCGATGATAGGCCAGGCCATCCGCGTAGCCGCTATTTTATAAGCGCTTTGACGTGGGGTGCCTTCACTCATTTTTCTATCGGCAAATTCGGTGACAACGATTGCCCCGTCGACTAACATGCCAACGGCCATGATCAAGGCAAATAAAACCACAATGTTGACGGTTAAGCCAAAAATAGCCAACACTAAAATACCGGTTAAAAAGGAGCCGGGAATAGCAATACCAACCAGTGCAGCGGTGCGGGCACCAAGTGCAGCAATGATCACAATGACAACCAGTAATACTGCTGAGGCGACGTTATTTTGCAGGTCGCGTAACATATCACGGACTTGATCAGACTGATCGCCAGTATAGGTAACAACAATTTGTTCAGGCCAGCGTTGTTGGTCTTTAGTGACGATTGATTTGACTAAATCGACGGTTTCAATAATATTTTCGCCGGGGCGTTTGACCATCTCCAGTGAAACAGAGCGTTTGCCATCAAGACGGGCAAAGCTGCTGGGATCTTTGTATGAGCGGCGCACATTGGCGACATCAGCAAAGGTGATCACCCGATCACCATCGACTTTAACCGGCAGTTTATAGATATCTTCGAGGCTTTCAAATACAGAAGGTACTTTAACGGCAAAACGACCTTTGCCGTTATCCATGGTCCCGGCAGTGACCAGGGTATTGTTACGTGATAATAAATTTAAAATATCGCCCTGATCCAAACCATAACTTTCGAGTAGCATCGGGTCGACGATAACTTCGAGGACGTCCTCTCGGTCACCGCCTATTTTGACTTCGAGAATATGCTGTAACCCTTCGAGCTTATCCTGTAAATCCCGGGCCAGGGTAACCAAACCACGCTCTGTCACCGGGCCTGATAAAATCACCGTTAATACCGGGTTTTGATTCGCCATCGTTACTTCGTTAATGGTTGGTTCTTCGGTTTCGGCAGGCAGTTTGGCTTTGGCTAATGTGACTCTGTCGCGGACATCAGCGAGGGCTTCTTTAGGGTCAAGTCCGGCGATAAACTCCAGTGTCACTGAAGCATGGCCTTCGCTGGCCGTTGATTTCATTTCTTTAATGCCTTCGATGGATCGTAATTCGTTCTCCATGGGACGTACCAGCATTCGCTCGGCATCCTGAGGCGAAATACCATCATGGGCAATGGAAACATAAATGATTGGTATAGTGATGTCCGGGTTAGCTTCTTTGGGGATACTTTGGTAAGTCGCCCAACCAGATATCAACAGTAAAACCAGGATCATCATGACTGTACGGGTACGGCTTAATGCGCCGTTAATTAAACCCAACATCGTTATAGTCTCCCTGCGCTATCAGTAACAGCGGTTTTTGTGCTGCTAACCGATATTGCTTCTACGCTGTCACCTTCACGCACTAACCCTTGACCTAAAGAGATCACTTGAGCGTTGTCGCCAAGGCCCGTCAGCCAAACACCGTCATTTTCAGATTTGACCATTTGGATGGGGGTAAAGATGACTTTATTTTCACTGACGGTTTTTACCCCGACATTGCCTTTTTCATCCAGTGCCAGCAGAGCCGGTGAGATTTTAATGGCCGGGACTTCATCAAGTAAAATCGACAACTCAGTGCTAAAACCAGCTCTTAAGGCGTAGTTTTCGTTAGGGATCGCCACTTCAACTTTAAAGGTATTAGTGCCTTGATGAGAAATGCTGGAGATATAACGAATATCGCCCTCAAAAATGGTTTTGTTGAGCATTAATGAGGAGGCTCTTTGGCCTAGTGTTAATTGATGCACCTGAGATTCGGTAACATCAGCTTTGATCACCAATGGATTAAGATCGGCAATCAGGGCGACGTCATCACCAGGACCGACGTAATCACCGACTTCGACAAACCGCTCATTTAATACCCCATCAAAAGGGGCGCGGATCACGGCGTGTTCGATATCCAGTTCGATACTTTTTAGCTGGGCTTTGGCCCCTGCAAGGTTGGCATTAGCTTCAGCCAATTGTGCCTGTGCCTGATAGCCTTTTTTACTCAATGATTTGGCGCCATTGTATTGAATTTTACGTTGATTTAGCAGTGCTTTGGCTTGTGATAAACGCACCGTTAAATCATTAAGAGCCAGCTCTACCAAAGGCTGGTCTTTACTGACCTTGCTGCCGCGAGTGGCCAGTACTTTGGTAACCAAACCACTAAGTTGGGCTTTTAGTGTGGCTTGACGGTCGGGTTCGGTACGGCCATAGAGGGTCATTTCGCGTTTGATATTTTGGGCAATAAAAGGCGTTACCTGAACTTTGGCCAGGGCGACTTCGGTGGTTGTTTTTTCGGCGAGTTGGACTTGTGCTGCACCGGTTCCTGAGGCCATCCAGGCAATCAGTGCCAAAGTAATAAAAATTGCTAACAAATAAGGTTTTTCTTCCAGGATGTGGTGCTTGGCTGCGGGGGTTGACATTATCGTTCTCCTTTGGGGTGTAACCAGACTTGGATAACAGGTTGTGCGCACCTCAATCCAACAGATAAAACAGCCGCCACAATATAGTCAGGGCAGGGGAATGTCTATCGGTTTTCGACTGGCGTCGCTGATGAGTGGTCAAATGGTAGGTATATTAATGCCTTGTTACAAAACGAAAAGTTTTGACTTATGGTTTGGGTTGATTGAGTTAGCGTCACTATAAATACTAATATGAGATGTGACATGTATCAGGTAAATCGTTAGGAGATAAATATAAGTACAACGCATCGCCAAATAAACTCAACTGACAAAATACTCAATCGCTGACGAGCATTGAGTATTTTGTTCCGTGACAAAAGCCCCCAAATCAGTATGATAAAAGGCTACTGTTATCTGGAGCTGTATTGATGAAGGTATTTAATGTCCTGTTTTTATTGTTTGTGTTGGTTGGTACACCTGCGTTAGGTTGTGAATTGATGGTGCGGTTTGAGCAATATCCGCCACAGGCTTATATGGACGACGATCAGCAAT
>JBLHHD010000113.1:0-7690 GCA_047614605.1 Alteromonadaceae bacterium | reverse complement strand
AGCCAGATCACTCCCGCTTGGCGATTTGACCTGATTATCTAAACTCGAATAGCTAATTGATGGGTCATAGGGGGTTATTTCGTCCTCATCAATGACCAATGTGGGCCGTTTTAACGGCTCGTTTTGTTCAGTGAATGTATGACCTACCAAAGCGACTACTGCACCGCTGATTTGCAGCAATTGGTGAATGCGGGCAGTGGGCGTATCAGGCAAAATTGGCACAAAAGCGGCACCCGCTTTGGCAATGGCGATAAATGCGCTGATGGTTTGTGCTTTGCGGGGCATGATCACCGCGACAACTTGATTTTTTTTCACCCCAAGCTCAAGTAACTTATGGGCCAGGCTATTGGCGTGCTGGTTTAATGTTTCGTAGTTGATTTTACTGATCGGGCCATTGATGGTGGTTTGCCAGTAAATTGCGGCGTTACAGGGGTGTAATGCGGCTTGTCGCTCAAAAGCGACGATAAAAGGTTGCGGATTGGTGTGACGGGGGATATCAGCATGTTTGGCGGTGATCTGCTCATCATGTTCTTCTTTTAACAGCACTGGCAGGTTGTTGATGGTGGCGTCGGGCATAGCCGTCATTTGCATTAGTAAGTAATGCAGTCGCTGGGCAAGTCTGCGAGTCTGGCTGAGGCTAAAATAATCGCTGCTGGTGGTGACCTGAATATCGACAGGCTCGTTCTCGTGAAATTCGCAAATAGACACCGATAACGGATAACGGGCTACCGTCGGTGTCAGTTGTTGGCTGCGGACCACTTTGGCTTCGCCAAAAGGGGCCGACATGGTTTGCGGTTCGTAGGATAATACGATATCAAAGATCCGATCTCGGCCATTACGAACCATTTGCAAGTCTTGTCCCAATGCACTCATCGGATAATTCGTGTGATGATAACCACTGCGTAATGTTTTGCTGATGTGTTTGAGCATCGCGCTAATATCAGGCGTTTGAGCAATGTCGATCACCAACGGGATCATCACCGCATACATGCCAATGGTGGTTTTATTGCGATGCCCTCCCCGGTGGAGTACTGGTACACCCAACACAATTTCAGACTGGTTACAGGTGCGATAAAAATAGATGCATAAGGCGGCAATAAATAAATGGTAAGTGGTTAACCGACTAACTTGGGCATAAGCCTTGAGTTGTTGATAATCAGCGGCACTGATTTGGTGATTATAATAGTGAGCTATCGCCAGCCCATGGGCAGCATCAAAATGGATTTGCTTTTCAAGCAGTGGCGCTGGCAAGTTTGGGAGTACTGATTGCCAGTATTTTTTATCCTGCTGCCACTTGTCACTATGGACATAATCATTACTCTGCTGGATAAACTGTTGATATTGAGTTTGGCTCGCAGGGGTCACTTCAGGAGTAATCTCAGGGCTAGTTTGTTGCTCAAATAGCGTTTGGTAATAATCGCTAAAGTGGCCGATCGTCAACGAAATGCTGTAGCCATCCATGACCAAATGGTGAGTTTTGAGTAATATAAGGTATTCTTGTTCGCCGGTTTTCCACACTGCCAGTGTCCAGGGACGTTGTTTATCGTTGAGGTTGAACGGTTGGGCAAACAGTCGACGGCAATCAATCAGGGCTTTCTCTTGATTGGTCGCCTTGGTGTTGTCTTTAAGTGCATTTGTATCGGTTAAGTCAAAAAAGTCCAGTAAGGGCTGTTGCCAGTGAGTCACTACCTGTTGAGTACCATCAGGCAGGGGCAACAATCGCAAGGCCAGATGTTCGTTAGTCATTTGCTCCAGTGCTTTATTTAACCGCTCAAGGTCGAACTTGCCGTAAGCAAAGCAGAAACCACCAATGGTTAAATGATTGCTATTGGGATAACTTTGATGATCAAGCCATACCTGCTGCTGGGCTAACGATAATGGCAGGATAAGCGTTTCAGGGCTGCCAGTGTCAGCGGGTTGCTGGTGATTTTGTGGGTGGCTATTCAATACACTATTTCACTTGTTTTGGCGTGTTGGAGAGTCCAGCGCTGTCAATTTGTTGCATCGCGTACTGATAGCCCACCGCCACGATATCTTCTCCTTTAGCGTAGCCCATTAAGGAGAATGTTGACACTGGTGGTTGCCAGTAGTGATCGGCCATGGCTTTTGAGCTTTGGCGATTGGCTAAACCGCCCAAATGCCCGGCCCGGTTAAGTAAGTCTAAAATACCCGGCAAACGGTCTTCTTTGCGATTAAACAAACGTTGACGGAGTACTTGCCAGGAGCTTAATTGTTCCAGAGTTGGGTCTACTTTGAGTTCGTCGCTGACATCCACATCAATGGCGATTAAAGTACCAAAACCGAGTCGTTGGCGCATGGCTTTGACCGGGACGTTATCGAGCAGGGCGGCGTCCACTAACAGCTCACCTTTTAATATCACTGGTGGCAATATACCTGCGGGTGAATTGCTTGCCAGCACCGATTGCCACAAAGGCCCATTTTCATGGGTGTTGATACTGGCATGAGTTAAATTGCACGATACCGCAAAAAAAGGCTGCCACAGGGTTTCAACCAACGTATCACCAAACATTTGTTGCAGGTCGCGACGTACCCGGTGACCGCTGAGTAGCGAAAATAACGGTAAGGTCGGGCGCTCACCACCACGAACAAAACGTCGGGTTCGCTCCAGTAAGTCGGTGATCGGTGTGCCATGAATATACTGGGCACCAATCAATGCCCCCATGCTGTTGCCACAAACCATATCTATCGGGATATTCGATTCGTGCAGGGCCTGTAACACTCCGATATGGGCCAGTCCTCTGGCCCCACCACCACCCAATACCAGGCCGATGGCCCGGTCGGTAATAAATCTCACCAATCGCTCAATATCTCTATCGCGACCACCGCGTAGTGGATAAATACGTTGCAGGTTAAAAACCTCATGCCAGCGCATATGAACTGTGGCGGTTTGTGCGCTGTCGGGGTGCAGTAATACCAGACTTTTAAGAGCCATCGATGAATCAAGATCGTCGGGTAAATTATCCCTCAAGGTTGCCAGCCAGGGATCCGTATCATAATTGGCTACCAAGATCAGTTGATCGGCCTGACGTACCGCGAGGCTCGACCAGGCACAGCCTTGCACTGAGGCTTCGTAAAGCAAGTAATCAAAGCGCTGTTCGAAGTCGCTTAACCGATCGTTTGAACGCTGTGATGCACCAGTGCGGGTATGAAAGGCCCCTCCTTCTTCAGGAGTAAAATGATGCACTTTGCCATATTGAGACAATGCCTGTTTGATGCCGATACACAATTGGGCGGTGTCGGCCTTATCGTCCAGCGGCACTACTGCAAAGGTGGTTGCGCCAACTTTGGGCGGACGACGGATACCTTGCTGAGCGTATTCAAACATGATGCGGGTAATTGCCCGGTTAAAGGCCACGGGGTGAAGGGTAAGCAGTTGTTCAAATTGTTGTTGTGAGAGCTGGGCAACACTGGTATCGCGAATAGCAATAACTTCGGCAGCTCTAGGCTGTTGTAAAATAAGCCCTATTTCGCCGACGCTGACGCCTGGGCCGATTTCAGTTAAGCGTTGGTAGCTGCCATCTTCGAGTAACCGACGAGCTAGTAATCGCCCGCTAACCACCACTAGCAGAGACTTGGATTCATCACCCTGGACAAAAACCTTTTCACCCCCGGGGATCACCTCGATTGTCATGGTATCGACCAGATTACTGATCAGTGCATCGCCCAAATCACCAAAAATGCGGCTTTGTTCTAGTGAGCGGCGTAACTGGGCGTGATCTGTTGAGCGCTTATCATCGGTTTGTAAAGGTTTTTTCATCGAATAACTTTGTCTCTGTCGAGGATACTTTTAATGGTGTTCATGACTTCAAGAACGTTCATCGGTTTGGTCAGGTAGTATTCAAAGCCCATTTTTATCCCGTGCTCAATGTCAGGTTTGGTTGCCGCTGCACTTAAGGCTATAACCGGGATATGTTTGATTTGCTTAATCTTTTCGGCGCTTTAAGGGCCTCAATGCCAGCAACGATCATGCGCATTAGCTCAAGATAAGCCGGATTATCTTCGATGTAAAGCACCAGGCCGTTGATATTTGGCAGTCAGTGTGGGGTTGTCACCTGAATAATCCTTTCTTTGACTTGCTCTTCGCCATCCGCTTGAATTACAGCAAGCCAAAACCCGCACTATCCTGGGGCGCAGTAACGATCTCGGTGGTCATTTGCTGATGGTGTCAAAAAAACTGATTGAGTCATCCGAGCGCTCACTTGCAGGATGATTAGAAGAACATTCACACCTTGAGCAACTGGCAACGGCGATCACCGAAATGGCCAGTACGATTAAAGAGGTTAGCCGTAATAGCACAGATGCTTATGATAAGGTACAACTGATTCAGGACACCTGCACTGATACGATCAGTGTGGTCAATTCGACTCAAACAACCATTAGCAAATTGTCTGACGAAGTGGATAATGCCGCCCACATGGCGGATGGATTGGTGGAAAATGCCCAAACCATAGGCCCTATCCTGGCTGAGATCCAGGGGATTGCCGACCAAACAAATTTGCTGGCGCTAAACGCGGCAATAGAAGCGGCCAGAGCGGGTGAGCAAGGGCGTGGTTTTGCGGTGGTGGCTGATGAAGTCAGGGCATTGGCAGGTCGTACTCAAGGAGCCACAGGTCAAATACAAAAGTCGGTAGTCAAGTTACAGGAAACGCTGGGGCATTGGAGTGAATTGATGCTCACAAGCAAGCCACTGCACAAAGTTGCGATGCTCAGACCATTAAAGCCAAAGAAGCGATGGACAACGTGATTATCATTGTGCATGAGCTGCGGGATGTTACCTCACAAATCGCCACCGCCACCGAAGAGCAAAGTGTGGTGGTCAACGAAAACGTTGACGATATTGAGCGTTTGGGTACTACTTTGGTTCTTAGGGTGACGAACTGACATTATTTCTACCGCGTTTCTTCGCGCGGTAAAGAGCCACATCGGCGGCTTTAAGGGCTTGTTCGAAAGTTTGTTTAGGTTCTTTTTGTGCCACCCCAATCGAAATGGTCACGCTGACCGTTTTAGTGTTTTGTGATTTGCTGGCTTTTCTCGCCTGTTTGCTTTTGCGCTCGGGTTGGCGCACTGCAATGGCGTAGTCAGCGATGCTTTGTCGCAACACTTCAAGCTCAGGGGTGGCTTTGTCAGCGGTTTTGCCAGAAAAGATAATGGTGAACTCCTCTCCGCCATATCTAAATACCTTACCGCCGCCTTTAACTTTGGCGAGTTTGGCGGCGACTAACCTTAAAACCTGATCGCCAATATCATGACCATAGGTATCGTTAAATTTTTTAAAGTGATCGATATCGAGCATTGCCACGGTATATTTTCTGCCCAATGACAGTGCTAACTGATTAAGTGCCCGGCGTGAAGGAAGGGCTGTCAGTTCATCCCGGTAAGCCAAAAAGTATGAATCAATAATGATCACCAGCAGATAATGGGCGACCAGTACGGTTAGCACCATAAACCAGGGCAATTGCAGCAGTTGGTAATAATGCAGACACCACACGACAAAACTCACCACAATAGCACTTAATAATAAATTGGGTTTGGTGAGGTTTTGCCATAATAAAATGAGGGCGGTAATGGCAATCGGAATTTGCAGCGGAATAAGCGGGGTGATCATCGTCGTAATGGCGGTTTTTGGGGCATTAAGTTCGATGGTGTTACTCAGCCATAACCAACCCCAGGCACCTAATCCGCACAAACCAATGAGTAACATTCGCATGATACCGTGGACGGATAACAATCCCCGGTCTTTGAGCAGGGCAAATAGGGCAAATAAACTGACACCGGTGAGCATTAACCAGTCATTATTGAGTTTAAGCCAGCCAGACCAGGGTAAAACCCGTTCGTTACTGGCAATAAACACTATCCATAAAATCCCGAGTAATGAAAAGCGGCTACGGCTGAACTGAGCGGCAAAAACAATGGTGATCAGTAGCAGGGCATATAAAATATTGACGGTGAGCGCTTGTAAAGGGTGCCATAACGCCTGATATTGCCACACCAGCGCAAACACCAGACTCGAACCCATCAGGCTAAAAATCGTCAGACTCAGCCCTTTTAATCTTGATAACAAACCACAACTCCAGTCAAATAAGTCAGCCAACAGTGTGATATTACAGCAACATCATTAAAAACACCTATTGTGTTTGCGCCAAGTTGCAGCAACATCGTTAAAAAACACCTATAATGACTTCAATTTAATAATATTGCGGCACTTCATTACGCAGGAGAATACAGCATGACCGATTTATTTGAAAACCCAATGGGCTTGGATGGCTTTGAGTTTGTTGAGTTTACAGCACCAGAACGGGGGATCCTTGAACCTGTCTTTACCACTATGGGGTTTGAACTGGTCGCCAGACACAAATCTAAAGCCGTTGAACTATGGCGTCAAGGCGATATCAACTTTATCACCAATTACCAGCCAGGAAGTCATGCCGCTTTTTATGCCGAAGAGCATGGTCCTTCGGCCTGTGGTTTGGCATTTAGGGTTAAAGATTCTCATCATGCCTACAGCTCGGCACTGGCCAAAGGGGCTCAGCCAGTTGAGCTTAATACTGGACCGATGGAATTGAACTTACCAGCCATCAAAGGTATTGGTGGGGCGACGTTGTATTTGATTGACCGTTACGAGGATGGCAAAACCATTTACGATATCGATTTTGACTGGGTAGATCAAAGCAATAAGCATCCTAAGGGTTGTGGTTTTCATACACTGGATCACCTGACTCATAATGTCTATCGTGGCAGAATGGACTATTGGGCTGACTATTATATCAACCTGTTTAACTTCAAAGAGATCCGTTATTTTGATATTAAAGGTGAATATACCGGGTTGTTATCCAAAGCGTTGACTGCACCGGATGGTAAAATTCGTATTCCGCTTAATGAAGAAGCAGGCAGTGGTGGTCAAATCGAAGAGTTTTTGATGCAATACAATGGTGAAGGTATTCAGCATATCGCCTTTTCTTGTGATGACTTGTTTGCCTGCTGGGATAGACTCAAAGCCAATGGCTTGACGTTTATGAAAGCTCCGCCACAAACGTATTACGAAATGCTCGAAGGGCGTCTGCCAGGTCATGGCGAGCCTATCGAAGAGTTGCAGTCGCGAGGTATTTTACTCGATGGCACCACCGAGGACGGTCCACCGCGTTTATTGTTGCAAATCTTCTCAGGGGCCTTGCTCGGTCCGGTATTTTTTGAGTTTATTCAGCGCAAACAAGATGACGGTTTTGGTGAAGGAAACTTTAAAGCCCTGTTTGAATCGATTGAAAGAGATCAGATTGACCGTGGTGTAGTAGGTAAATAATCACACCAATCAAAAAGGGTTACCCCGAATAACAGGTTACCCTTTTTGATGTAGGAGGTGCCAATGCAATGGCGAATGAATGCATGGCAATTGTAATGAACTATCCATTATCGTTAAGCTCACGTCCGGCAGTAGTTTTCAGAAACACGCGATTTAAGGTAAACCCATTTTAGGTTTTTTCTTCTCCTGTGAGATATCTGCCATAAACCCAGGGGGAATAGATCACCCCAATTGGCGGCAATGGATCAACGCCAACCCTGTTTTGCTGTGACATACTACTGCCTAAATATTCGCATAAGATCATGCAGTGAAACTTCGTCCACCAGAACCGCCACAGTTGCCAGTGCTGTCAGTCCCACAGGAGCCGACAAT
>JBLHHD010000112.1:0-7727 GCA_047614605.1 Alteromonadaceae bacterium | reverse complement strand
TATTGCCGCCAATGCCGTTGATCTAATCGCCCGCTGTTTTGTGATCTATTTCGCACATGAGGGTGCTCTATTTAATTAATTGATATTGCGGTTGGATGTACGGAAGGTCGGTTGGATGAAGGTGCGCGTCAATTTCATCAATCAACACGGTGCCCTTGGCGTTAGCAATGCTGGCTTGTTCACCTTCATTGGTGGTCTCAATCCACTCAACAATAGAAAATACAATCGCCAATACCGATTTAAACCCAGAAGAGAGTGCTTCAAGGTAAGTTTTATTACCATTAAGCCAAAACGACGGCTCTAAATCTCGCTCAATGGTATTAAAAGAAAATTCAGTGTCAGATTCGGTAAGCCTATTTAAATTGGCGATCACCGCCGCCCAGTTTTGCTCTTCGGTCACAGCCCAATCTTTATCAGCCATGAAAAACCGATTAACAACCCATTATTTAATGTCTGGTACGTCGCGATTGCCTAACCTCGCCATCGCTTGTTTTAAGCAGTTTTGTCGGCTGGCATCAACCGTCTCTTCTTTTTCATCCCAATGATATTTTTATAGGTGACATTTCGATTTGGACCAATAAAATAGGCGGAGTATATTTGTGGACATTATCCAAGGTAATAGATTCCGATGTTATTGGATGTGTTAATGTTCTCCCTGCCCTCTTAAGCATCGACTTTTGATAGCCTAAATACTCAAAGCACCCAGTATCCAGACCTAATTTCAATTCATAGTCTCTCCTATCTTTACAGTAAAAATAAAGGCGACTTGCACCAGTCAATCCCGATTCATTGCCTGACAGAACTAAAGAATGCGCAATAGCATACAGCACCGACGATTTACCAGAGCCCTTAGCGCCGCACAACATAGTAAACGGCGGCTTAAACTCGGCATCAAGGCTTTTAAAAGCGCGAAAATGCTCTGCATGAACTCGGGTAATGGGCATTAGGCGATTATCTTTGAAATAGCATTTTGCCGCAGGTTCGGCACATAAGGCCATGTTTACTAATGACCACAGCAGTAAAGCTCATAATGATCTAACTTTCGACAGTATGCTCAGGCAGGCATCCCACACTTATGCCGCTAGTCACAGCGCCGATTCTCTCAGAGAATTATGGCAATGTTGTCAAATCGGCACCGAGTCGGGCACCATGTTTGAGCTGCACAAACACGATATTTCACACGTTAACTGGACTGAGGTTGTCGACGAAATTAACCGTCATTCGTTAATTTGACGCCCCCCTTTTAATCACACTAGTTGTATTAACGGTTATTTGATCATAGGCTGGGCGAATTATTCGTTTAACCGATGCCATTAGCCTATGATCACCACCTTAAATCAACTCAGGTTTG
This sequence comes from Alteromonadaceae bacterium, assembly GCA_047614605.1. Classification (GTDB taxonomy): domain Bacteria; phylum Pseudomonadota; class Gammaproteobacteria; order Enterobacterales; family Alteromonadaceae; genus JABSOG01. The sequence goes on along the minus strand of JBLHHD010000112.1, from coordinate 6,376 downwards.
ATAACCGTTTTGTTGCCCAATTACCGGCTGATGCCACTATGGCGGGCAGTCCCCGACAGGTTTTAGACGCCTGCTATTCACTGGTAGATCCCACCCCGGTCAAAGGGGCGACGTTAATTGCCTATTCTCCCGAAGCTGCCGAACAGCTGGGCTTTAGTTCGGCATTATGCCAATCTCAAGACTTTGCCGAAACCTTTGTTGGTAACCAAATTATCACCGGAATGCAGCCTTTTGCGATGTGTTATGGTGGCCATCAATTTGGTCACTGGGCGGGTCAGCTTGGCGACGGACGAGCTATCAACCTTGGTGAAATGCTCATCGCAAAGGGTGAACGGTTAACCCTGCAATTAAAAGGCGCGGGGCCTACGCCTTATTCTCGTACCGCCGATGGTCTGGCCGTGTTGCGCTCTTCTATTCGGGAGTTTTTATGCTCCGAAGCCATGTATCACCTAGGCGTACCCACCACTCGGGCGCTAAGTGTGGTTTTAACGGGCGAAAAAGTCATTCGCGATATGTTTTACGACGGTAATCAACAGTATGAACCGACTGCGGTTGTCTGCCGGGTTGCGCCCTCTTTCACCCGATTTGGCAATTTTCAGCTGCAAGCGTCACGGGGTAATACGGAGCTTTTAAAACAACTGGTTGATTTCACCATCACCAACGACTTTCCCCAACTGCTTGAACAAGGCCAATCGCTGGATAAGGACACTTACCTGATGTGGTTTAAAACCATCAGCGAAACCACTGCCAAAATGGTCGCACACTGGATGCGAGTCGGCTTTGTCCATGGGGTCATGAACACCGATAATATGTCCATTTTGGGGCTGACCATTGATTATGGCCCTTATGGCTGGCTCGAAGGTTATGATCCGACTTGGACACCCAATACCACCGACGCCCAAGGCAAACGCTACAGCTATCGTAACCAACCGCAGATGGCCCATTGGAATCTATTACAACTCGGTAATGCCCTACTGCCCTTAATCGAGGATGCTGCCCCACTTGAGCAGATATTACGAGATTTTGTGGGTGATTATCATCACCTGTGGCACAACATGCTGGCAACTAAAGTCGGTTTACCCGATTACAACGAAGCGCACGACTCGGCCCCGCTAGAAGAGTTACTGGAGCTGCTGGCAGTCGTCGAAACGGATATGACCATTTTCTTCCGTCAATTAGCCAATCTTGAGCAGCACCGCAGTTATTCTGATGCGCAATTACTAGCAGTGATTGAAGCGGCTTATTATCAACCAGATCAGCTGGATGATGAATATAAAACCCGGATGCTCAGCTGGTTAAACGATTATCAACAGCGATTAACCACCCTCGATACCAGCGATGAACAACGAAAAACCCGGATGAATCTGGTTAACCCCAAATATGTCATGCGTAATTACCTTGCTCAACAAGCTATCGACAAAGCCCATCAAGAAGATTATTCACTGGTTGAGAAGCTTCTTGAAGTGATGAAAAAACCTTATGATGAACAACCCGAAAATGAGATTTTTGCGGCCAAAAGACCCGAATGGGCCAGAGTAAAAGCCGGTTGTTCAATGCTCTCTTGCAGTTCCTGACACCCGTAACATCAGATCATTTAAGGATTAAAAGTAGATACCGCTATGATACAGGCAAAAAATATCAGCAAAATCTATCAGGACGGGGCCAAACAAGTCACGGTATTTGACAACCTCAGCTTTACCATCGAGCAGGGGCAAACTGTGGCTTTAATGGGCCAAAGTGGTGCAGGAAAGTCGACCTTACTGCATCTGCTCGGTGGTTTTGATAATGTCAGCAGTGGCGAAATCACCCTTAACGATAAGCCTATTACCCGCATGAATGATAACCAGCTAAGCATTTTAAGACGTACTCAGCTGGGCATGATCTTTCAGCAATTTAACCTCATCACCTCACTCAACGCGCAGGATAATATTACCTTTATCCGCCGTTTAAACGGGTTACCGCCTATTGACGACTTTACCCAACAGTTGATTGAAGTGATGGGATTACAAGCGCGTTTATCTCATTACCCCACCCAACTTTCAGGGGGTGAACAGCAACGAGTCGCGATTGCCCGGGCGCTGGCTGCCAAACCGTCTGTATTACTCGCCGATGAACCTACCGGTAATCTCGATGAACATACCGCAGCCCAGGTGATGGAGTTATTACTCAAAGCAGTTGAACTGGATAATGTCACCCTGGTATTGGTCACCCACAGCCAAACCACCGCCGACTATTTACAACAAACCTGGCAACTGCAACAGGGGGTTTTGCATTGCTAATCGCGTCATCAACAAAAGTAAAAATCGCCCGCGTGGTAATGGTTTGGCAAACCCTGCTCAGCCATTACCGTCAACATCCGGCTCAGGGGATCTTCTTACTCACCGGCTTAAGTCTCGGCGTAGCGATACTACTGGGCACTTTAATTGTCAGTGATGCGGCTAAATCTTCCTTTATGGCCGGACAAAAAGTGCTTGGCGGACAAGTCGTAGCAACTATTCACCCACTTAATGGCAATAAAAGCTTTAGCCAAGACACCTATACCACACTGCGCAAAAATGGCTTCACTGATCTGATGCCTCAAGTGGGTGGCAAAGTACGCTTGCAAGATGGCCGCTTTATAAGCATTTTGGGTATGGATGCCTTTGCCATGATGCACCACAGCAGCGGCCCAGACTCAAACACCCGGCAATCGGCCAGCCAAACCAACGATAACCTGCTAAACAGTAATGAACTATCGTTACTGGCTTTTTCATTCCCCCCTTATCAATCAATAATGGCCGCCAGTTACGCCGCTACACTTGGCGTTAAAATCGGTGATAAGCTCACACTGGCCGATGGCAGCACATTATCACCCATTAAGGTTGTCAGCGATGATCTGGGGTTTGGTTATACCCTGTTGTGCGATTTATCTTATGGGCAAAAAATATTGGCCCTACCCGAACGACTAACGTCAATCGCCCTGACCGCCTTGCCAGCCGAGCGGTTAACTGATTCTACTGACCCGATGAACCAGCTAAAATCGCTGTTGCCTGATTCTGTGACCCTCACTATGGCCCAGGCAAACCAGCAAAATCAGGCCCTCGGTGATGCCTTTTTTATCAATATCACCGCAGTCTCCTTTTTAGCCTTTTTAGTTGGCTGCTTTATTGCGTTTAATGCGGTGCGCTTTGCGGTGTTACAACGTCTTGAAATGGTCAAACAACTGCGCTTAACCGGCGTAATGTTTAACGAAATTGCCCTAGCACTGATACTTGAACTGCTCACCTGGGCACTGGCGGCCAGCGTAACGGGTGGGCTGCTGGGCTGGTTACTGGCTCAACTGTTATTACCCGGCGTTGGTCTAACATTAGTGCAGCTGTTTGGGGGCAGTAACCTGTTAACCCTCAGTGCCTTGCATCATTGGTGGTTAATGGCTTTTAGCATTGCTCTGCTCGGCACCATTACCGCCACCATACAACCTTTTTGGCAGTTGGCTCATCAACAGCCGCTGCAAACAAATGCGAACCAAAGTTCGTCTGACACTTATAACCAATCGGCCTTAGTGCTATTGATTTTAGGCTGCCTGTTAACTCAGCTTGAGCAATCACAAACAGTGGGGTTTGTGATCACCGCTTGCTGGTTTATTGGCGGGGCTTTACTGGTGCCCGGCATTCTACTGGCTTTTTACAGCGCTTTGAGTCGGCTCCCAGGGCTGACCAATTCAGCCAAATTACACTGGGCAATAACCGATGGCAAAGCAAACCATGATCGCTTATCCGTCGCCATGATGGCCTTTGCCGTCGCCATTGCTGCCGGTATTGCCGTAACCACCATGGTATCGAGCTTTCGTACCACTTTAGTCGGTTATTTAGACCAAACCTTAAGCGAATCACTTTATTTGCAACCCAACCAATCAGCGGTATTGCCGATTAAACAGTATCTAGACAAGCACCCTGATGTGGCGATGGCCTATCGTTATCTTTATACCCAAAAAACGGTCAAGAACCCACAACGCTCAGCTTCAACACCCGCTGGTTTTAGCAGTCATATACGCGGTATGACCAATCACCCGCTGCGCCACAACAGCATCGCCCTTGAGAAACAAGTCGCTAACCCGTGGCAAAAACTGCACCAACGTCAGGGCATTTTAATCAACCAAACCCTGGCCTTTGTGCAACAACTTAAACCCGGCGACAAACTGACCCTATCCCTTCAAGATCATCCCCAAACAGTTGAAGTATTAGGCGTTTATTTTAGCTACGGCTCAACAGCCAACGCCCTGATCATCGACCAGTTGTGGTTAAAAACGTTATGGCCTAAGGTCGACACCATCGAAACCGGCGTCTTCATGCGTGACAATCGGTCAGTAGAGCCATTAGTCAATGAGCTTACCCAAATCTTTAACCTGCAACCCCACCACTACATTAAACCGCAGCAAATGAAGCGCTTAGCGCTAAATATTTTTGAGCAAACTTTTGAGGCCACCCGGCTGTTAACGGTATTTACCTTACTGATAGCGGCCATTGGCATCTATTGTGCCTGTTATGCCGCTCAGCTGAATCAGCAACGACAATTAACCTTACTTAAAATTCTCGGTATCAACCACATTCAACTCACGGGTTTGTCACTGCTACAGTTGTTGTTTAACGCTTTGGTGGCTTGCCTGATTGCCCTGCCTTTAGGTTTGTTGGTCGCCTGGGCCAGTGTTCATATCGTATTGCAGTACTCCTTTGGTTGGCACTTTGCCATTGTCTTTGAACCTTTGATTTTGTTGGCGATTTTAACCGGTGCCATTATCACCGCCTTGCTCGCCGGACTTATTCCGCTCTACAGCCTAAGCCGCAAAACCGTGATCACCGCACTAAGGGAGTCGATATGAAGCTTTTGTTATTTTTTTTGTCGTTATTGCTGCTGTTACCAATCGCTATCAATGCTGAATCAGTTGCTCAGCCTTTTGATAAGGTAGTTCCGGGAAGAGTGTTTAGCTTCCCGCAAGATCACAACCTGCATCAAGGTTTTCAAAGCGAATGGTGGTATGTGACTGCTAACTTACAGGGTGAAGATGGACTCGATTATGGCGCTCAATTCACCCTATTTAGCAACACAGTGATGATTGGTGATCAGCCTCAGCGGATATTTTTCGCCCACGCCGCCTTATCAACACCTACCCAGTTTTATCATGCTGAGCGTTATGCCAAAGCGATAATGCAACACGGTGGAACTCAAACCAAACCCTGGCAGGGTTTTATTGATCACTGGCAATTTAACGGCAGTGATGATGCCCCACTGCCTGGCAACTTAAACGTAAGCGAACCAGCATTCGCCTATGATCTGCAACTCTCAGCATCCCCTTATTTTTTGCAGGGTGAGCGCGGGTTTAGCAAAAAAAATAACAGCGGCAGTTTGGCATCGTATTATTACAATGCCCCCTTTATAAAAATAGACGGTACTGTCTATCTAAAAGACAAAGCAATAAAAGTACGCGGTGATGGCTGGCTCGACAGAGAATGGAGCAGCGGCATGTTCGGTGGAAAAAACGCCGGCAGCCCCGTAGAACAAAATAAAAAAGTCAGTTGGGATTGGCTCGCCCTTCATTTAGACGCTGATACCGCCCTAATGCTTTACCGGGTGCGCAGCAAAGACGAAACCTATTTAAGCGGTATGATAATGTCAGCCTCAGGTAAGCAAACCCCACTATCAGCGGCGCAAGTTAACTGGCAACCAACGGCTCACAAAATGTTTGATCACAACCAATACCCGATCAGCTGGCAATTAAAAATCCCTGAACACGCCATTGATATCAACATAACCCCAATCAATGACAACCAATTTATCAACGGCACCATCCCCTACTGGGAAGGCGCGATAAAAGTCACTGGCAGTCACAACAGCCATGGTTATTTGGAGTTATTTCAATAAAGCCAAAAGACGCGCTTAATCCTGATCAGTTAACCCCATATGCGCCGCAGCGGCCCCATAATACCAGTTACTCTTTCGAGCTGAGCCGGGTTTTTGGCATTACCACCAATAGTGTCCGAGTAATACTCGCCCACATAATCAACCTGATCGTCTTCAGTGCTTACAGGCACACCTTATTTTCTACATCGTCGGTAGAAAAGGCCAGTATTTGTAATGTTGTATTGATACCAAAACCATCAAAGTAGAAGCTATTATTAAATCGCTTAAGCGGCTTTAACTCAAGCTCGACGGTTTCGTTTTTGACCAGCGCTTCACATTGAAATGTGCCTGCTGTGGCCATATTTATCGAACAAACGCATAATACAAGCCACAATGTGACTAGAGCGCCATATGGTTAGAAATCGCTCACCAGCGAGAACTAAAATTTTCGTAAACAAGGCAAATTCTTTTGGCTTTAGTCATTCTAAAGCAAAAGGAT
>JBLHHD010000111.1:0-7758 GCA_047614605.1 Alteromonadaceae bacterium | reverse complement strand
GGCAGTGACTGATTTTGCTGACCACGTTATGTTCATTAAGGTGCTCAAGCCTGACATCAAAGCCCCAAAGACGGTGCAGGTGCTTTAATACTTCATCAAAGCCCTCAGCTAAAGGCATTCCGTTTTGGGGTATGTGACGTAAAGTTAATGAGCGATCACCGGTAGTATCGACATCAAATACTTGAATGTTAGGTTCAAGATTGCTGAGGTTATATTGTGCTGATAGGTTTTCGCGTACTTTGGCATAACCTTCTTTATCATGGATTGCTGAAATTTTGAGGTGACTGTTTTTATCATTATCCAAAATAGAGAATAAGCGAAAATCACGCATCATTTTTGGTGATAAAAACTGAGCAATAAAACTCTCATCCTTAAAGTTTGCCATGGCAAAGTGTACCGTATCAAGCCAGTCGGCACCGATAAGTTCGGGGAACCATTCTTTGTCTTCATCGGTAGGGTTTTCGCAAATGCGGCGGATATCAATGAACATGTTAAACCCTAGTGCGTAGGGATTGATGCCTGAATAATACGGGCTGTTATAGGGCGGCTGGTAGACGACATTGGTGTGACTGTGCAAAAAACCCATAATAAAGTTTTCGGTGACCAGAGCGTCATCATACAGGTGATTGAGGATGGTATAATGCCAAAAGGTCGCCCAGCCTTCATTCATCACCTGAGTTTGTTTTTGTGGGTAAAAATATTGTGATATTTTTCGGACAATACGCACCACCTCACGCTGCCAAGGCTTAAGCAGCGGGGCATTTTTCTCAATAAAATAAAGAATGTTTTCCTGGGGCTCTGCAGGGAAGCGTTGTTCTTTTTCTTTGCTTTTTTGGTCTATCTTAGGAATGGTACGCCATAACTCGTTGACTTGTGACTGAAGGTATTCCTCTCTTTCTTGCTGGCGTTTTTGTTCTTCAAACAGTGATATCTTCTGCGGCCTTTTATAACGGTCAACACCGTAATTCATCAGTGCATGACAAGAGTCAATCAGGTTTTCAACCTCATTTATTCCATAACGCTCTTCACATTTGGCTATATAGTTTTTGGCGAACAGTAAGTAATCAATGATTGAACCTGCATCAGTCCAGGTTTTGAACAAGTAGTTGCCTTTAAAAAACGAGTTATGACCATAACAGGCATGGGCAATAACCAATGCCTGCATGGTGATAGTATTTTCTTCCATCAGATAGGCGATGCAGGGATCTGAATTGATCACAATTTCGTAAGCCAGTCCCATTTGCCCACGCTTGTAATCTTGCTCGGTTTGAATAAACTTTTTACCAAAAGACCAATGACTGTAACCCAGCGGCATACCGACGCTCGAATAGGCATCCATCATCTGCTCGGCAGTGATCACCTCAATCTGGTTGGGATAAGCGTCAATACGATACGAGTCAGCGATACGCTTTATTTCTACATGATATTCTTCGAGTAACTCAAAGGTCCAGTCTGGACCATCGGACAATTGTCGTTTTTTTTTATTTATCGTCATGTACGCATATCCTTTTTATGGATTGGATAGGTTTTAAAACGCTGCCCAAGCTCGATGAATAGTGGCTCAGCATCACCTGAATAATGGTCATATCAGGCCGCTTGTTTTTTAAATAGCTCTCTGAAAACCGGATAGATGTCCTGAGCATCTCGTATATGCTGTAATGCAAAGTTATCAAAGTAACCGGCAATACGCTCATACTCCCGCCATAAACTTTGATGTGAACGTTTGGTGATCTCAATATAAGAATAATAGCGGACCATAGGCAGGATGTTTTCAGTGAGTAACTTGGTACATTTAGGTGAGTCATCTGCCCAGTTATCGCCATCTGATGCTTGTGCTGCATAGATATTCCATTGTGCCGGGTTATATCTTTTTTTAATGATGTCATCCATCATATGCAGCGCACTGGAAACGATGGTACCGCCAGTTTCTTGAGAATAGAAGAACTCTTGTTCATCCACTTCTTTGGCTTGAGTATGATGGCGGATATAGACGACTTCAATGTTCTGGTAAGTTCGGGTTAAAAACAGATAAAGCAGAATGTAAAAACGTTTGGCGACTTCTTTGGTGGCTTGATCCATCGATCCTGAAACATCCATCAGACAAAACATTACTGCTTTGGTGGTTGGGACTGGACGTTTTTCATAATTACGGTAGCGCAAATCAAATGTATCTATAAATGGAATTTTGCTGATTTTATATTCAAGCTCCTCAATCAGCTTGCCCAGCTCATGAATATGGTTGGTATCATCACTTTTTTGCTCTAGTAATTCATCAAGCTCTGCCTTTGCAGCAGTTAAACGGCGTCTTTTGTCGCCGCTCATCGCTAATCGTCGGGCTAAAGAGCCCTTTAATGAACGCACGATATCAATATTGGTTGGGATCCCTTCGGCACAAAAACCTGCCCGGGTATTTTTATACTCAACAATCTTATCCAGCACAGTATGTTTTAAGTTGGGTAACTCTAAATCTTCAAACAACAGGTCGAGATATTCATCTTTTGAGATTGAAAAAACAAAATCATCCTGACCTTCACCGTCGGCGCTGGCCTTACCTCCTCCAGAACCACCTTTACCACCGCCCTGAGGCCGCTTAACTTTGTCTCCTGAGACAAATTGGTCATTACCAGGGTGAACACGCTCACGACTGCCGCCTTGGCCGTGGTGAAAAAACGGTTCAGTAATATCTTTTGACGGAATGGTGACACTTTCACCACTGTCAACGTCGGTAACACTGCGTTTACTGATGGCATCCGTAACCGCGCCCTTTATTTGCGCCTTGTAACGGCGAATAAAGCGTTGCCGGTTTACCGTGCTTTTATTTTTGCCGTTTAAGCGGCGGTCGATAAAATGCGCCATAGTCACTCCGGGTTCATTAGCTGCTCGTTCATGCCTGTATCATCAATACCTGCACCTGTGGACTCGCTATCAGGTAGAGTTACTGTGACTTGCGTACACGTAAATACCATTCTGACAGCAGGCGAACCTGTTTGCGGGTATACCCTTTTTCCATCATCCGGTTGACGAAATCATCATGCTTTTTCTGATCGTCGTTAGATGTTTTGGCATTAAAGGAAATAACAGGTAGCAACTCTTCAGTATTGGAGAACATTTTCTTCTCAATAACTGTCCGTAATTTCTCATAACTGGTCCATGCGGGGTTCTTGCCAGCATTATTGGCTCGGGCTCTGAGCACAAAGTTAACGATCTCGTTTCTAAAGTCTTTAGGGTTGCTGATACCTGCTGGCTTTTCGATTTTTTCAAGTTCGTTATTAAGCGCTTCACGATCAAATAACTGGCCGGTATCCGGGTCGCGATATTCCTGATCCTGGATCCAAAAGTCTGCATAAACAACGTAACGGTCGAAAATATTTTGGCCGTATTCTGAATAAGACTCAAGATAAGCCGTTTGGATTTCTTTACCAATAAACTCCACGTATCGTGGTGTCAAGAAGCCTTTGAGCAATTCTATATAACGTTCGTGAATATCTTGCGGAAACTGTTCTTTTTCAATTTGCTGTTCGAGTACATAAAACAGATGAACCGGATTGGCTGCCACTTCAACCTGATCGAAGTTAAACACTTTAGCGAGGATTTTAAACGCAAAGCGGGTTGATAAACCTTCCATCCCTTCATCGACACCCGCATAGTCGCGGTATTCTTGATGGGATTTTGCTTTAGGGTCAGTATCTTTGAGGCTTTCACCATCATAAACCCGCATTTTTGAATAAATACTGGAGTTTTCAGGATCTTTTAATCGTGATAGAACCGAAAATTGAGCCATTAACTCTAGTGTATCTGGTGCGCATGGGGCGTCTGACAGTTCACTGTGCTCTAGCAGTTTTCTATAAATTTTGACTTCTTCGGAAACTCGCAGGCAATAAGGGACTTTAACGATATAAACCCGATCGAGGAAGGCTTCATTGTTTTTATTATTTCTGAACGTTTGCCACTCGGATTCATTGGAGTGGGCCAGTATAATCCCCTCAAAGGGCAGCGCAGAAAGCCCTTCGGTGCCATTGTAATTACCTTCCTGGGTTGCCGTAAGCAAAGGATGTAATACTTTTATCGGGGCCTTAAACATTTCGACAAATTCCATCAACCCTTGATTGGCCAAACACAATGAACCAGAATAACTGTAAGCATCAGGATCATTTTGGGCAAAATGCTCTAGTTGACGAATGTCGACCTTACCCACTAAAGCAGAAATATCCTGATTGTTTTCATCACCAGGTTCGGTTTTAGCAATGGCGATTTGGTTGAGAATAGACGGGTGTTTTTTGACGATGGTGAATTTACTGATATCACCGCCATATTCATTGAGTCGTTTTACAGCCCAGGGGGACATGATATTTTTAAGATAGCGGATGGGAATGTTATATTCTTTTGCGAGCAAATCGCCGTCTTCATCTGGGTCAAACAAACAAAAAGGATGATCGTTAAGCGGTGAACCTTTAATACAATAAATCGGTAAGTTTTGCATCAGTGCTTTAAGTTTTTCTGCCAGTGATGATTTACCCCCCCCAACTGGGCCTAGCAAGTACAAAATTTGTTTCTTTTCTTCCAACCCTTGAGCGGCATGTTTAAGGTAGGATACGATTTGTTCAATAGCATCTTCCATACCATAGAAGTTTTTGAATTCGGGATAGCGGGCAATGACCCGGTTGGAAAAAATTCGACTTAAGTTAGCATCTTGAGAGGTGTCACACATCTGTGGTTCACCGATAGCTAAAAGCAACCTTTCTGGAGCGCTAATATAAGCATTTCTGTCCTCTTTGCATATTTCGAGAAATTCATGTAATGAATACTCCTCCTCTTGGGCAGATTCATAGCGTTGTTTGTAATGTTCAAAAATACTCATTGTCACCTCCAAATAACCAGGAAAAAAACGAATAATATTTAAAACAGCTTAGCCAACGGTTAATCAGATCACTGCTTTGATTGGAGAATAAAATGACCTCCCTCAACAAAAAGAATAGACGTATCTGATGAATAATGTTGATTATTTTAAGTTTTTTTTAATTCACTGACAATTTAAACATTATCTTGACAGGCTTGTTTTGGCAATTAAACGTCAGGTATTGATTGTGGATAGATTAATGTAACGCAGGATTTACTTGTTGTACTATAATGGGAAAATGTAAGCATAAAAACTAAAAAGGACAAGTACAAAGACTTGCCCTGGCAGGGATTTGTTAATTAATTTTCATCCCGAAACGTTAAATCTTGCGGTGCGTCGAGTTAATGTGTAATCGTGACGGATCATTAACTTATTGATTAATAAGCCTTACGACTTCGCTGCATAGCTATTGCCCCGCGATAATGGCGGATGGAAACTCTGCTTCCGGACAATAACTAATTAACTATAGTCATAATTCAGTCAAAACCTAGCCATAACGTAGCGATTACTTAAATCGAATTTAAGCAGTAAAGTTAGTGTTGGCAAATTCCCAGTTCATCAATTGCCAAATACCACCGAGGTAAGCTGGACGAGCGTTACGGTGATCAATATAGTAAGCGTGTTCCCATAAATCAACGGTCATTAGTGGGGTTAAGCTAGCATCTTGTACAGGTGTTGCTGCATTGGAAGTATTAACAATATCCAATTCGCCATCGGCAGTTTTTACTAACCAGGTCCAGCTTGAACCAAAGTTGTTTACTGCTTTGTCGTTGAAGGCTGCTTTGAAATCTGAAAATGAACCCCATTTAGCTTTAATCGCATCACCTAAAGCACCAGTTGCTTCGCCGCCGCCATTAGGGCTTAAGCAATGCCAGTAAAAAGTGTGATTCCAAACTTGAGCGGCGTTGTTGAATACGCCACCTTCTGTGGTGCGGATCAATTCTTCCAATGACTTATCGGCCATATCAGTGCCTTCTACAAGACCGTTCAATTTGGCTACATAAGTGGCATGGTGTTTACCGTGATGATAGTCTAATGTTTCAGCTGAAATGTGTGGTGCCAATGCATCTTGTGCAAAAGGTAGTGCAGGTAATTCAAATGCCATGATCTCTCTCCGGTGGCTATGCTTGTTAATAGATAAGTGGTAATATCAATACCTGAGTAATTTAGTCAAGTTTTCTTACCACTAAGAAAATTGACGCTAGTATAGATTAACAAACTCATTATCGTCAATATATAAACTTGACACTTTATATATTGACTGAGTATTGATAGGCTCGGGAACACTCCCGGCTATCGATGCAATAAGCAGTCCAGATATTAAATTCAGAGGAACCAAGATGGATACAATCGAGAAAATCAAAAAACAGTTAGCAGAAAACCCCATTATTGTATATATGAAAGGGTCACCAAAACTACCCAATTGTGGCTTTTCATCTCAGGTCGCTCAGGTGATGATGTCTTGTGGTGAACCTTTTGCTTATGTTGATATACTGCTAAACCCAGATATCCGCGCTGAATTACCTAAATATGCTGATTGGCCGACTTTCCCGCAACTGTGGGTTGATGGCGAGTTGGTTGGTGGTTGTGATATCGTGATTGAAATGTTTCAAAAAGGTGAGTTACAGCCTTTGATTACCGAAACAGCAGAAAAATATAAAGATGAAACCCAGAACGAGACCTAAACGCTCTTCGCTAGGGTAAATTCGCAACCTGTCATTCGCTCAGGTTGCGCTTGTTTTTAGTTCTATCCCCTTAATTGCTCGTTATCGCCTTAATCGCTCTTAGCCCTTGTGTCAGCATTACTGTGATGAGGTTTTCATTGTCCTTAGTTTTTGTCGTTGCCAGTCTTTGTCTTTTAAATCATTACGTTTATCGTGGTTTTTCTTACCTTTACCCAGATAAAACTCCACTTTCACCCAGCATTTTTTCCAGTACATGGCAGTGGCAATCAAAGAATAACCATCACGTTCAACTGAACCTATGAGGCGATTGATTTCTCGCTGATTGAGTAATAACTTTCTGCTGCGGATCGGATCACAAACTACATGACTTGAAGCTTGACTCATAGGCTGTATCTGCGTACCGACTAAGAATGCTTCGCCTTTAATCAAGTAGACATAACTGTCGGTAAGGTTGACTTTACCTTCCCTGATACTTTTGACTTCCCAGCCCTGCAGACTGATACCAGCCTCAAACTTACCTTCAAGGGCATAATCATGGCGGGCTTTTTTATTAAGGGCAATGGTACCGCTGGTGGTTTTATTTTTTTTTCCGCTCATTTAATCCTGCTCACTTGATTGCGTGCCCATTAGGGTCTCCTAGTTCTTATCAATATTTTGCTGGAGATTATACGACACTTAAGTGGTGAAATAACGCCGCTTTGAGGATTTATTTTCTAGGTCGGGTGGTGAATCATTAAGACATAGTGATTTTTTTTGTTAGAATGAGCGCCAATAAGCCTTCGCAACGAAATAGTGGCGAAATAGTAGAGAAAAAGTAGAGAAAAAATCGATGCCGCAGATCAACCGCAATGCATTAGTAATGCATAGTGCCAAAGCCATTTTTGATTTGGTTAATGATATTGAAAAATACCCGGCATTTTTACCTAACTGCTCAAGTGCAGCTATCATTAATGCCAGTAGTGACCAGATCACCGCCTCAGTTGAAATTAAAAAGGGACCGGTGTGTAAAACCTTTACGACTAAAAACACCCTCAGTAATGAAAATAAAATAGTGATGGAACTGGTTAACGGGCCTTTTAAGCAACTTCATGGTCACTGGTTATTTACCCGACTTGATGATAATGCCTGTAAGGTTGAGTTGACGTTGCAGTATGAGTTTTCGAGCAAGTTGGTCGA
>JBLHHD010000110.1:0-7793 GCA_047614605.1 Alteromonadaceae bacterium | reverse complement strand
CACTACCACAAAACCTTTTGTTGCGAATTCACTTTTTGTTTATCATTAAACCAGAACATTCTCAATTTTTAGACATTCTGGTGAGTCTATTTTCTAACCATATGGCGCTCTAGTACAGCGTGTTCATTACGTTAGCTGAGGTTCAATTTTCGGCAGATGCCATCGCCAGTTGGAATATTTTGGCGCGTTCGATTACAGACTATGCGAGAAAACTTCATCATCATCAACGGCGTCATTGTAATAAAGGTGGTGAGACCTTTAATGCCTGGTGGTAAGCTGTTGCGAATTATTATCCGGGCGACAGGTTTCGATTACTGAGGTTTTTGCCCCACCAACGAGAGTAACGTCAACGATGATGAATATGTTGAAATAGCCAATGCAGGCCCTTTAATTGTCGAGTTGATACCGGCGTACTGACTGATAAAAAGGGGATGAAGTGTGTCGACCTTTTGTTACAATCAGGATGCCGGGATCTTATCAATGGTTAACCGGATTTAAAGCCGTTGCTATTTATTGCCGGTTTGTTTATTGTAAAAGTACGCCATAAATAATAAACCGCAGGGAGTACCAACAGGGTTAGTAACACGGCGCTGAGCATTCCACCGACCATAGGGGCGGCAATACGACTCATGACTTCTGAACCGGTTCCTGTGCCGTACAAAATAGGCAATAACCCGACCACAATGGCGGCAGCGGTCATCATTACCGGACGGACCCGCAGTCCGGCACCATTAAGTATTGCCTTGGCCAATTCGCTTTGAGTGGGCTGTTGGCCACGTTGTTGACAATCAGTCAATAGTTGCTGGTAAGCCTGATTAAGGTAAACCAGCATGATCACGCCAATTTCTACGGCGACACCTGCCAGGGCTATAAAGCCAACCCCCACCGCCACAGAAAAGTTAAATCCCTGCAAGTACATCAGCCAGATACTGCCAACCATCGCCAACGGTAATGTGCCCATAATAATAAAAACTTCAACCAGATTACGAAAGCTCATAAATAACAAAATGATGATGATCATCAGTGTTAATGGCACCACATAGGTCAATTTGGCCTTGGCTCGTTGCATGTATTCATATTGCCCTGACCAACTGATTGAATAACCCGGTGGCAGCTTAAGCTGCGCTTTAACAATCTGCTGAGCCTCGGTGACATAACTGCCGATATCCACCCCTTCAATATCAATAAAAGACCAACCGTTAAGGCGTGCATTCTCACTTTTTATTCCCGGTGGCCCATCTTCGATATAAACATCGGCCACATCAGCCAGCGCCAGGCGTTGTCCGTTAGGCGTTACAATGGGCAATAAAGCCATTTGTTCGGGCGAATTGCGGTAGTCCTGAGGATAACGAATGTTGATGGGGTAGCGTTCTAGTCCTTCAACGGTATGAGATACGTTCATGCCGCCAATGGCTGTGGCAACCACTTGTTGGACATCGGCAATATTAAGTCCGTAACGGGCGGCTTTTTCTCGCAGAATATTCACTTTGATATAACGCCCCCCCGCCACTCGCTCTGAATAAACCGAAGCGGTGCCTGGTACGTCTTTAAGAATGACCTCAAGCTGTTGACCGATGGCTTGAATTTCATCGAGTTTTGGCCCGGCGATTTTTATCCCTACCGGGGTTTTGATCCCCGTAGACAACATATCTATGCGGGTTTTGATGGGCATCACCCAGGCATTGGTGACCCCCGGCAATTTGACCAGCTGATCAAACTCTTTGATGAGCTTGGCGGTTGTCATACCTTCTCGCCACTGTGAGGGCGGTTTGAGCTGAATAAAGGTTTCTATCATGGTCAGCGGTGCTGGGTCGGTGGCGGTTTCTGCCCGACCTACTTTGCCAAAAACGGTCATAACCTCAGGTACTGTGCGAATGAGTTTATCGGTTTGCTGTAATAACTCGCGGGCTTTGCCAATGGATATACCCGGGTAAGTGGTGGGCATGTACATTAAGTCGCCTTCATCCAGTGGCGGGATAAATTCACTGCCAATTTTGTTCAACGGCCATAACCCAGTCGTCATGATCAGTACCGCTGCTACTAAGGTGCTTTTGGGAAACTTCAAGACCCGCTTTAGCACTGGAAAGTAGCAGGCAGTTAACAGGCGGTTGATGGGGTTACGATGTTCAGGCATGATCTTGCCACGAATAAAATAACCCATAAGAACAGGTACAAGCGTGATGGCCAGTATCGCAGAGGCTGCCATGGCATAGGTTTTGGTAAATGCCAGTGGCGCAAACATTCGCCCTTCCTGAGCTTCTAAGGTGAAGACCGGAATAAAGCTGACGGTGATGATCATTAAGCTGAAAAATAAGGCCGGACCCACTTCGCTAGCCGATTTAGCGACCACCTGCCACCGGTTTTCGCTGGTGATTGGGGTGCGCTCGATGTGTTTATGGAAGTTTTCAATCATGACTATTGCCCCGTCAATCATGGCACCAATGGCGATCGCAATACCGCCGAGTGACATGATATTGGCATTAAGTCCTTGTATGTGCATGACGATAAAGGCGCATAAAATACCCACTGGCAAACTGATGATCGCCACCAGTGACGAACGGATATGAAAAAGGAATAACATACAGACCAGGGCGACAACAGCAAACTCCTCAATCAGTTTGTAAGTCAGGTTGTCGACGGCACTTTCAATTAAACGACTGCGATCATAAACGGTGATGACTTCGACGCCTTTAGGCAAACCTTGTTTGAGCTGTTCGAGTTTGGCTTTTACTCCGTTGATAGTCTGTTGGGCATTTTCGCCATAACGCATGACGATGATCCCGCCTACGGTTTCGCCTTCACCATTAAGCTCAGCAATACCCCGGCGCATTTGTGGACCAATGCCGATTTGAGCGATGTCTTTGAGCAATAAGGGAGTGCCACTAGCATTAACGCCCAGCGGAATGTTACCGAGATCTTGCTCGTTTTTAATATAACCGGTAGCCCTTACCATATATTCGGCTTCGGCCATTTCGACCACCGAAGCGCCAATCTCCTGGTTACCTCGTTTGATTGCATTTTGAATGTGTGACAGTGGAATGCCAAAAGCTCGCAGTTTATCCGGGTCAACCTTAACCTGATACTGTTTAACCATGCCGCCCAAGGTGGTGACTTCGGATACCCCGGGGACGGTTTGCAATTCAAATTTTAAAAACCAGTCCTGCAAAGCCCGTAACTGGCTAATATCGTGCTGGCCGGTTTTGTCAATCAGCGCGTACAGGTAAATCCAGCCAACGCCGGTGGCATCAGGGCCGAGTTGCGGTTTGGCACCATCGGGTAATAAAGGCGTAACCTGACTCAGGTATTCGAGCACTCGGCTTCTGGCCCAGTAAAGATCGGTGTCTTCATCAAAAATCACATAAACATATGAATCACCAAAAAACGAATAACCGCGCACCGTAACCGCACCGGGCACCGATAACATCACCGTAGTTAGCGGATAGGTGACCTGATCTTCTACCACTTGAGGGGCCTGACCAGGATAACTGGTTTTGATGATCACCTGAACATCTGATAAGTCAGGAATAGCGTCTACCGGGGTATTTTTTAATGAAAAAATGCCGATACCGACCAGGATAAAAGTGCCCAGCAGGATAAATAAACGATTGTGCACCGACCAGCGGATTATGGCGGCGATCATAATTTTGTCCTCATGGTATCAAGGGTATTAGCATCAGAGAGATTATGCATCCGTTTAAAGTCTGAGGTCTTGCTCGACTCTGAATCAAGTAAAAATTGGGCGGAGGTGACAACACTTTCACCTTCGGTCAAACCTGAGAGGATTTCGGCAAAGTTTTCATCGTAACGGCCGACCCACACTTTGACTGATTTAAAGCGGCCCTCACCGAGGACAAGCACTACCCGGTCAGTGTTGCCGGTGCGGATCACTGCTTCTCTTGGTACCAGCAAGGTTTTGCCGCCACTATTGGCGTGGATCACTACCTGGGCAAACATATTGGGTTTGAGTTGGTGGTCGGCATTTTCAAAGCGTAAGCGAACTTTGACGGTACGGGTTTTGGCATCCAGCGAAGGGTAAACGTAGTCGACTTTGCCTTGCCATTCTTTGCCGGGTAAAAAATCTAGCGACATGGTGACGAGTTGACCTTTGCTGACCTGATAAACCTGTCGTTCAAACACTTCTGCTTCGACCCAAACCTGCTCTAGCGTACCAATGGACATTAATGAGGTGCCGGGTTTGGCATAAAAACCTTCGCGAATGTTGAGGTTATCAACGACACCTGTTTTAGGGGCTAACAAAGTGATGGTTTGTTGCAGTTCTCTGGTTTTCTTGAGTGTTTTAATGGCGCTTAAAGGCAGTTGCAGGGCGCTTAACCTGTCTTGGGCGGCTTGGATCAGGCGTTTGTTTTTGCGGTTCAGGGCAATTAATAACTCTTCTTGCGCATTAACCAGTGCTGGTGAGTAAATTTCATAAAGGGGTTGGCCTTCAATCACCGGATCACCTGCGGCTTTAACGTGTAACTTTTCAATCCAACCCTCAACGCGGGGATGAATATGGACCAGCTGGTCTTCGTCATATTGGACATAACCGACGGTTTGAATGGTCGATCGTAAGGTTCTTAGTTCTGCTTTGGCGGTGCGCACGCCAAGGTTATTAACAACCTCAGGTGAGATTTTAATGACCCCAGCGGCCAATGGTTCAGCACCGGATTGGTAAAAAGGAATAAGATCCATTCCCATGGGCGATTTACCGGGTTTGTCACGCTGGTAATTGGGGTCCATTGGGGCGACCCAATACAGTGGCTGTTTTTCGGCGGTTGTCGGGGTGTGCTCCCCTGTAGCTTGTTGACGACTCAAATAACTGCCACCAACACCTAAAGCGATACCGCTAAGCAGTATCATGATAATGCTGAGTTTGTTGTTCATTGTTGTTCTTCCTGGAAAGTGTTTTGGGGATTAGTGTTTTTTGCATGAGTGTGATTAGCGATGATGACTGAGGTATCCGCGCTGAAGTAGTAATTGAGTTGAATGATGACTTTTTGCCGCTGCACGGCAATGGCTAGGGTATCGATTTGGCTGTTAAGTTCACCGATACGAGCGCGGGCCACTTCAGCAAAGTCGCCATCATCATTGGTATAAGCCGTCAGCGAAGCTTCTGCCTGTTCGTGGGTTTGCACCAGTATTTGCGATTGATAACGCTCAAGACGCTGATTGAGCCTTAACAATTGGGCTCTGGCAGACTTAAAAGCAGCCATGCGTTGTCTTAGTAACAACCATTTTTGGGTTTTAATCGCTTCGTTGGTCGATACTGCCGCTTGCACTTGCTGGTCTTGACGATTATTGGTGAACAGTGGTAAATCAAAGGAAACACCAACCGATAAAAAATCACTGCGACTACCACCAGCAGGGGTATTATCCCGGTAGCCGTAGCTGGCGTTTACTCCCCACTGGGGTTGGTATTTCTGTTTAGCCAGGGTAATGGCGCTATGACTGGCCTTAATTTTTTGCTCAACGGCTTTAACTGCCGGATGCCGGGTCAGCTGCAGGTATAATTGCTCCTGAGTTACCGGGGTGCCAGGTTCGTATAATGTCGGTTGTAGTAAGGCGATATCTGGCAAGGTTGAGGGCAATGTGTGATGAGCCACTTCAAAACCATCATTAATAGTGGCAGAGGGTGCGTAATATTGACTGAAATCATTGCTTAACCACTGACTCAACTGTTGAGTGGCGGTTTCTTGTTGTTGATGGAGCTGGGTTAAGCGGTCTTCGAGGCGGGTCAGTTCCAGTTGAGCACGAACAATATCTTGTTGGCGGGTTTTGCCGATAGCCGAGGCGTAATTGGCTTGAGCAATATCGGCCAGCTGTTCAAACAGGGCACGGTTTTGTTCAATCAGATTAATGCTGCGTTGTGCCTGATAGCTGTCGAGCCATAAATGACTGACAATAACGGCAATATTGGCTTTGCGATCTTGACGCTGGTGGGGGTGCTGACTAGAAAGTTGGGCCAGTTGTTGTTGTTTGATTGCCAACGTATCACCCCGTGGCAGCATTTGAGAGATACCTAACTTAACCTGAGTCATGCCTTCTTGAGCAAAATTAAGGCGGTCAGTGGCCAGGTTCGCTAAACCGATGGATATTCTCGGGTCGTCCATGGTGCCAGCAGCGATACCCATGGCCGCGATGGCATTTTGCTGGTGTTTATTGCCCGCTAGCCACGGATCGTTTCGTTGCGCCGTATTGACCGTTTGTTTGAGTGTCAGTAAACGATCGTCAACGTGCTCTGCCCTGGCAGTGGATAGGGTAGCGGCTGTTATTACAGCGACTACCATGGTTAACGGTGCGGTTAATGACCGTCTGGTAAAATATGGATAAAGAAACATAACATCCCCTGATGTCCTCCAAAGAGAGAAATAATTATTAAGCTCGCTGGATACTGAACGAATAACGCCAAAACATTGGATTGAACTGGTTGGTTTACCAGTAAAAAGTGTTTGTTAAGTGATAGAACACCAAATTTCAGGTGCACTAATCAGGTGTTAACTCATTATAGGCGGACGATAAAGAGAAGGGGAGTTGTGTTGGTATAAAGGACGATTCAATTGACTGATTTTTGGTGAACTGAGCAGAACTTCATTAAGGCTTGTTGTTGATAATA
Organism: Alteromonadaceae bacterium; assembly: GCA_047614605.1. Taxonomy (GTDB): domain Bacteria; phylum Pseudomonadota; class Gammaproteobacteria; order Enterobacterales; family Alteromonadaceae; genus JABSOG01. The sequence continues at coordinate 1,180 of JBLHHD010000110.1, read as the reverse complement.
ACGCGACAGGTGTGCAGCCACTCATTGGGCAATGACACTTGTGTTGTTCGCAATCATGGTCGCTTGTCATGGCTGTAGCATTTTTCATGACTGTAGCACTTTTCATGGCTGTAGCACTTTTCATGGCTGTAGCACTTTTCATGGCTGTAGCACTTGCTAACTGGTGGTGCATGACATTGGTTGATGCGCTTTTGACTGAACCTGAGTTGCTGTTCATTTGGCAGGACATAGTAATAGTTGCCATTGACTGCGAGGTAAATACCAGCAGCATTAGCAAAACCATTAACATGTTGTTTTTACCCAAAAACATTTAGATAACTCATCAGCCAGAAACGCGTTGAGTATAGTGAATAATCGATTTAAGTCAATTGACCTGCCCGGAAATTTTGTAACGGACTATGTTTAAACGGGGTTGAATTTTTAAGGTTCACAAATAAGCCGACCTCTTTGTATTGTTCAGGTCAGTAAGCGTAAAAGAAAAAAAGGAAGAAAGACAGCGCTGGTGATAATACACACGACAAATTACAGCATTATCTAGAGCGCCCAAGGGGTGCTCACCCTCTAACCATTCGGCGCTCCTAGGAGCCTGTCCGAGAATGAGACTCGACTGAGGAAAATCGGGATTTGGCTATTTCACGCGCTTTTTCCAGTTAAATAGTCAAACTATTCGCCTGAAAAAACCGCGAAAACGATCTCAACCCCGCTTTCCCTTAGAATTAGCCCCATTATAGGGCAAGCTCTTAGTTAACTCAGGCTTGTCCCCGGTGACTGTTTTTATATTGTCTTGGGGTCATTTGGGTATAACGTTTAAAGATTTTTTCAAAATGACTCAAATCGCCAAAACCCACGCTCAAATAAATATCGGTAATTAGAGAGTTGAAAGTACCCAAAAAATTAATTTGATTTTTTCTATTCGCAATTCAGCTAAAATCCGTTTAAAGCGGCGTTGTACATTGGATTTGAGCAAATAAGACAAATGCAAAGGACTGATAAACGCATTTTGTGATAATTGACACAAAGTAATGGTTTGGCAATAGTTTTCTGCCAAAAAGCGCAGTGCTTTTTGCAACCCTGGGTGTCAGCTAGAGCGCCATATGGTTAGAAATCGCTCACCAGCGAGAACTAAAATTTTCGTAAACAAGGCAAATTCTTTTGGCTTTAGTCATTCTAAAGCAAAAGG
>JBLHHD010000109.1:0-7804 GCA_047614605.1 Alteromonadaceae bacterium | reverse complement strand
TTGCCTTTGTCAATATTCGCGCCGAGACGGCACTCCTACCATGCGCATCAAAGTGTTACCCTGTTTGATCGGTGCCACTTTAATTACCAGACAAAACCGCCTGAGCAAGGGCCTTATTCGATGAAGTCAACACAAACCCCGCCCAAAAAACCGGCTTGCGATAGCGCCCACGCTGTGAAAATTGCCGCTTGGTTTGGTTAAGTGCCCTTACGCTATTGCCATTGAATTGCTTGAGATAGGTATAAAACGTTTTCATAAACTCAGCGGTGGGTTTATCCGGGATGGACCACAAGGTACTTATCACTGAGCCTGCACCTTGTGATAACAGCCCACGAGCCAGACCATTTAGCCCTTCGCCATTTAACTGCTTGCCCAGTAGCGTTTCACAACCACTGATCACTATCAGGTTTGATGAAAAAGGTTTGCTTAGCAATTCTGTCAGGGTTAAAAAACCGGGTGAATCTTGGTTTTGTTGATCAATCACCGAGGTGGCAATACCAACAATATCCGGGGTACTTTCACTAAAATAACCATGAGAAGCGATATGCAAAATCTTCGCGCTACGCATCTCCTCAGACATTAACATTTCATTAGTCGCCGCCGTACCAGTGACAATTTTAACCTTGGCATCAGCATATATTTGCTCAATAGCCGCCGCTTCTTTGGCTGTTGATGGTAGTCGAGAGAGCGAGTTAGCCCAGCGACGAAACTCGTCTGCTTCACTGGTATCGTACTCGCCCGCAAGAAATTTTTGTTTGTCAAAAACCGGATCGGCAAACACCGCAATATCGTATTGATGAGGCGTATTGTTCACCGGTCTTGCGGCAAAATACTCAGCCGCAGAATAAGTTCGAACGACTTCATAATCATTCACCAGCGGACGGTAACGATTAATATTGGCTGAGATATTTAGAGCCGAAAAAGGAATAATATTCAAAATATCATCATGGACAATGATCAAGCGGCGGATATTGGCTTTTGCCATCTGCTTTAGTGGCAACAGTTTAGTCAGGCTTGTTATTGCGCCATCGGGAGCCAATTGTTGTTTTTTTAATGCCGATATTAACGCCTGCCCCTGTTCAGCCAATTCAGCGCGGTCTTCAATATCCAAGACTTCCCAACCATCTTTGGTCACCACAAAAGCAAAAGTAATGTTATCCCGCACGTAATAACGAATAAACATTTCATCTGTTTGTAGCTTGTGCTGAATGTCATCCAGCGACAAATAGGCCAAATCAGCTTCCAGTGATTGATTGGCTGCCGACGGCGCATAATTCAAATAGGCTTCGTTGGCATCATCAGCTTTGGATCTGGCGGCCTGTTTAGCTTCTTCTGACTGTGCACTAACCACTAAACGTTCAGCTGCCAGACTTTGCTCCCACAGTAATATCAGCTGTTGATCACTTGTATCTGCAGGCGATTGGGTATTGTGCGCCAGCAGGTAACGCCGTTCACGTAAGTTTATCGCATGATTTTGTGCCAAAATTTCAAAAACTTTTTGCTGTAATTGTTGTTTCGAAGTGGATTGTGCCAACTGCATTAACGCCGCAATATATTCGCTGACAAGCTTATCGCTTTTGCTGGTCCAGGCAGGACCCAGTCGGCTGGTATCAAGGGTTTTACGCACCTGTTCAATCTCACCAATCGCTTTATCGGCAAACTCGCTGATTTGACTGGCATCCTCCAGCTGCAAATAGTATTTAATTTGCAAGCTAGTCAATTCAAGCCGATGTTCCGGTGAAATATCTTGTTGATGTTCGGTGTCAATCTGCTCAAGGTGGTTTAAAAAAGTGTCGATGTCACCTTCATGCCAGGCGATTTTGGCGAAGATTAATTGTGCATCTATTTGGTCGGTCGCCAGCACTATGTCACCGGGTAAAGCCAGTGCTTGTTTAGCAGCCCGTTTGGCTTGCAAGTGCTCACCGGCTAAAAAGTAATCCCGGGCCAGTTCAATGAGTAACCTTGCTGCGTGTTCAACCGCTGTATTTTCAAAAAAACTCAGACTTTTTTTGTGGTAGCCAATAGCCTGTTGGTATTTACCCTGCTCTCTGGCATTTACGCCTAACCCTTTATAAGCCATGGCTTCACTATGTTTAGCACCACCATTCCTATAAACCTTTAATGTCCTCATGTAATAGCGCTTAGCTGAGTGATAATCACCAAGTAAATTATATATAGTTGCCATATTACTGTGAAAATTAGCGCTGGTATGGGCATGACTACTACCATCAAGTAATAACAATGCCCGCCGCAGCGCAATTTGTGCTTTAGCCAATTGGCCACTAAAACGATAATTAAGCGATAAGTGATTAAAAACTTTAACAATTTGCGCTTTGCCCCCCGCCCTTTGACTATATTGAAGCGCAAGTAATAGGTCTTTTTCGCCCTGTACAAAATCCCCTTTGAGTGCGTGATAGCTCCATAGGTTATTTAGCAATTGAGCCTGCAATGCAAAATCCCCCAGCTGACTGGTTTTTTGTATGGCTTGTTGAATCGCTTTTCTACCCTTTTCTAATTTACCTGTATTGCCCTGTAAAAAACGCCACAAAATATAAGCCAAACCATAGTTGCCCCTGATCTCCTCCTGTACTAATGATGTGGCTATAGTGACTTCTTTTACGTCAGTAAATTCATTTACAAGACCACCATATAGCTGAGTGGCTACTTCACGTTTATCTAGTGATAGCATTGCATCAGCCTTTATCCACCTCAACTTAAATGCCCGTTGTCGACTAATACCCGGACACGAAAGTGCGCTATCGGCAATATCAAATGCGACTTGAAACCGTTCAAACTTCAATAACATACGACTGTGCATAGTAACGCTTTGATAATATAAGGATGTGCAAGGTATCGCTTTATCAACAACGGCTTCGAGCATTAACAAAGCGTCACCCTTGTTAACAGCATTATCGTTTTGCCATAACTTGGCCGCTTCATGTAGCTGATTAAATTGTAGTTTATTGGCTTCTACTGCAATTGCGGGTATTTCGTTTAGTTGCCATTGCAAAGGAAAGGCTGATTGATGGGTAGCACGAATAAGAATTTGATAGGTTTTAGTTTTTTGTACAGCCCTGATCACGACAAATTCAGCACCAAGGCGTAACCCTGGCCCATTTTGGATTCCAACCAAAGCGTCATTGTGCAACACAGCAACCTCAATATCCTTATTATTTTCAGTGATCAAGAAGACTCTGGCAGTATTGGGTGCAACCTCCACCTTTGCACCAACCTGCCAGTCAGACAATTCAACAGCTGTAGCCAAACAACAACACAACAAACAAGTGCTACAGCAAAGATTTAAAATAACCTTAGTGATCAATAAACGATTATCACTCAAAAATTATTCCCTTGTAGCTTTCAATGCACCCAGCTCCAAAAAGTTTGCTTTTCAACAGCTCCCTTTCGCCACGTTAAGGTATCTTTGAACACTTCTTTCATGACTCCCTCATGCAGTTGCATCTCTTTATCAATTTGCCAACTAACCAATTGCCATTGTTCGACAACGGTATTGACATTGGTGGCTTTTAAATAATATGAACCATCAGGGTGCTGATACTCAAACAACACCAGTTGCTCAATAATTTCAATTGACACCGCAGTCCACGAACCAATTTCAGGATCATCATTCATATTCACTGTGGCCCGCATTTTCACATATTCAGTAGAACCACTGAGCGTCTTACGAGTGACTGCAGGATACTCTTCATAAGCCAGGGGATGATACTCTGTTAATTCAGGAATTTGTGTGGGATCGAAACTAATACAATGGCCATTGCCATCCCAATCTTGTGATATAGCCATAACTTATTTCCTCACTCTGGCAGGTTGATTTAAAAACTTAACGAGGTCCAACATGGTTAGTCGATGTACGGTGCGATAGAAAGCCTTAAGTTCGCCGAACACATCAGGCCTAGGTTCATCGGTTTTAGTTTCGACCGTAGGTTCATCGGTTTTAGTTTCGACCGTAGGTTCATCGGTTTTAGTTTTGGTCGTAGATTCAGCGGTTTTAGTTTTAGTCGTAGATTCAGCGGTTTTAGTTTTGGCCGTAGGTAGCGGTATATCTGTAAACGTAAAGTTGATTTCAAGCTTACCAACATTGGCTTTCTCAATCGAATTTGTAAGCACCTCGGCGATAATAATACTGCCAAGCTTACCCAGCTTCATTCCACGCTGCTGTAGACTATTATCTTCAATCAAGGTATACAGCCATAATGGTAAATTAACCGCATCAAGCCCTTTTATAGGTTGAGTCACTTTTGCTTGCTTACCATTTGTTACTTTTTTAACTGGTGACTTGCCTAATCTGGTGCCTTTACATGAGGCTGCTACGAAAGGTTTTTTATTTGCATTGCACTCACCACTTTTATGTAAACCTGCTGCTGCGGCTAACTCAACCCGTTTAGTGCGTATCCAATCCAAAGCTTCCAGCGCTGTCGGCAACTGCTCATCTATCGCGGCTTGCAAATTCAAACCAACAATATGACGAGTAAATCCTCCATCCGGTATATTTGCCATTGGTGAAGCAAACTTTAAATCAATCCTGCTTGCTACCTGCATCCCCCTGTCTTCCTTAATACTGTTACCAAAAAATAACGACCAATCGACGACATTTTCCTTCTTTAAATCCATGGTATGGTCCGTGATATATAAATCTTCCAAATTTACTGAATTTCCACCCACCTGTAGGATATATTTTCGACGCACCATACTATGACCAAATCGAAATACAGCATGACTAAACTCGACGGGTATTTGATCAAACTTTTTCTCCTCATTATATATTCGATGTTTCTTAGCAAGCTGATCTTGGCCAAAGTACAAATCATAAATCTCAGGATCAAGTATCTGATAAAGAAAATCATCAACTACAACTTGGTGAAATATTGAAATCACAAACACTTTGGCACTAGCAAACGCCTGCTCACCTGTTTTTTTAGAGAAATATAACTCAACAACTTTATTATGCAAACGTTGCCAGAATAAATGCAACTGCGAAACCAACACATTTTCATCATTGCGAGGCTCAGGGATTAACCCCTCTTCTGTATCATTCCTGATAATATCTTCACCAGGGTATACAAAGTCAAAACCACTGATTTGCCCCTTCGCCTGTCCCAGTTTAAATTTCCCATCTAAATCAATAGTTTTTCCAATAACATGGAAGTGAGCGTCACCATAGATACTGTCCAAATTCAAACAAGGCGTAACAGCCATCTTATTCGGGCGTGGTACTCTATTATTAGTGCTGGGTACAACATCATGAGATATCATCTGACCAAGATACGTTAATCCTGCCGGAATGCGGCCATCAGGTGGCCCATTACCATCTACTCCCTCACAGACATTAGCGGCTGATTCAAAATCCAGTGGTTTTTCGTTGGTCAGTTCAAACAAACGGGCTGCTGGCATTGTATTCACCTCGACAGTATTTTACGCCAAGCACAAGATATTAGTGTACTAAGCGATTGGTTAATTGTGCCGAACACTAAAATAATACGTCTTCGGCCCCGATGGACTGTTCACTGCTTTGGCAATGATCGCATAATCTCCTGAGGGATACATTTCACTAAGCAACGTTAGCTTGATGTCGCCCGAGACCATTGGCTCAACGACTTGAGTCTGCAGTACAATCACTTCGGTCACGCGATTAACAATCTGCACTTCAAATACATCAACGTGGGTATCGCTGGGCTGGATGATCACAGCAAAATAACGATCCGCCTTTTTCGGCGATACTACCGGTGCGCTATTACTATCAATGCCACTGCTATCATCTGCACCTCTGAGGGGTGAAAGATAAACCAGTGGAATGTTGACGATTACATCATCAGGCACCCCATTTGGCTGACCTTCATCAATAGAGCTACTTTGCAGGTATGAAAAACCGATCACACAAATCAACAAGGTGGCAACGCTACCAAATAAGCTGGCAAATAATGGCGTATTAAACCATCCCAATGTCCATTTTGAGGTTTTTTCAGCGTGTTTAACCGCTTCGGGCATCGTTTTAATCAGTACCCTATCCATTTCCAGCTGTTCTATCAGTGCGGGTTTGTCCATAAGGTACACCTCAAATGCTACAGCCTCTTCAGGCGTGAGCTGTCCGCGCAGGTATTTTGCAACCACATTATTTTGTGCAATATAATCATTTCCCATATCTACCATACTCAACGCCTACTGTTCCCAGAACGTCTGGCGATTAACTCAGCAGGATTGCTACTTTGCATGACCTGTTTATTTAAGTGTTGTTGCAATTGGATTTCTTCCACGGTTTGGGTTAAATAAGGCAAATTGTTTTTCAATGTGTTACGCCCGGTTGCGCCTGCTACATAAGCGCCCCCTAAAAATGTCAGTATTAATATTGATACATCAGCCGCGCTAATATCAAGCAGACCATTATCGACCTTGTGCATCAGTAATTGTTTAAACCGCTCTCTGGCCCGATGTAATACCTTGTCAAAATTATCCCCGCTCAATTCAAGGGTTTCACATACTTGCGCTTTATCTTTTTCGTACAGGTAAAATTCAAGCAAAATCTCCCGATCTCTTGGTACCTTCAATTCATCAATCAGTTGCCTCACCAGCTTGACGATAGATTGCGAATTAAGCACATGGTAAAAATCCCGGCTATCTGTAGGAATATCAATTTGTGTTTCACCTAATGTTTGTGTTTTGCGCCGGGCTGTTTTGCGATAATGATCCAGCAATAAATTAATCCCGATTTGACGAATAAACGCCTTGAGAGCCGCAGGCTTTTCAAGTTCGCCATTACGCACCCGGGTCAAAACAACAACAAAAGTATCCTGAGCAATATCCCAGGCCAAATCCGGATCCTTGGCATTATGATGCAAAATAAAATACAAACCGCGCCAATAGCGGGTAACCAACTGTTGTTCGGCCTCTTTATCACCATCAACAATTCGTGTAACCAATATCTCAGCAAACGCACCGCTATCGGTAGGTATTTCAGTTTTACTCATTGGCAATTGACGTCCTGGTTTGTTGTTTTATTGTGGCTTCTTTAAAGAATAGTCGTAATGCCAGGGATTGTTCCCACGTACCTTAAAAATACTGAATAAAAATAGACTTTATTGCTTTGAAGTATTGTTTTGAATGTTATCAAGTGAATCAATAACCTAGGAGCTTGTCCGAGAATAGGGCTAGTGCTGAGGGAAAGCGGGGTTGAGATCGTTTTCGCAGTTTTTTCAGGCGAATAGTTTGACTATTTAACTGGAAAAAGCGCGTAAAATAGCCAAATCCAGATTTGCCTCAGTCGAGTCTCATTCTCGGACAGGCTCCTATAGCGCCATATGGTTAGAAAATAGACTCACCAGAATGTCTAACAATTGAGGGCACCGATCAAACAGGGTAACACTTTGATGCGCATGGTAGGAGCGCCGTCTCGGCGCGAATGTTGACAAAGGCAACACAATCGCTGCGTTTTCGACGAAGTTCGCGGCGCTGAGGTCGTTCCTGCCATAAACAAAACTGTTACCCTAAATCGCGTGATATGGTCAGAGCCCAATTGAGAATATTCTGGTTTAATGATAAACAAAAAGTGAATTCGCAACAAAAGGTTTCCTCATTACCCACGAATCCCAACTCATAGAAATTGAGGACCGATAGTGTGTTATTTGGATTAGGTGTAATTCAGATACATGAAATGCGCCATGCGAATTGAAGAGTATAATTAAGGGGACTAAAACAAGTAGGCGGCCAAAAATTGATATACCGAGGCACACTGCATCCGCAGAAATATATCTTAAATGAAAACAAACCCATCAATCTGACGCTTAGCCGG
>JBLHHD010000108.1:0-7821 GCA_047614605.1 Alteromonadaceae bacterium | reverse complement strand
GTGGTCGTGTCAACGATTTTTAGACATTGCCAAGGACGAGTCTAAAATGTCCGTAAACGGCGTTAAATCCTTTTGCTTTAGAATGACTAAAGCCAAAAGCATTTGCCTTGTTTACGAAAATTTTAGTTCTCGCTGGTGAGCGATTTCTAACCATATGGCGCTCTAGGCAACAAGCACCTATAAAATTGAACCACATCAGTTAATAGTGGCTGTTGTACCAGCGGTATGTCACTTAAGGCGGTTTCGGTCAGTGACAACAACTCTGCTGCGGCATCGGTTGAGTAACCGTTTACGCTATTACTATCCGCTTTGCCCTTTGACCCGTTAGATAAAAACCAACCCAGTTCAAAACTCATCAAACAATAAACACATCCCATCTTCTTCATCTGTATAATTTATGCTGCTATTTTTATTTTATCTTTTAATACCACCCACCAATTGAATATTTTATTCGCAGGTAACAGACACATAATACAGGGTTTGTGAAAAGGGATGGATGCGATATAACTCGTTTGTGTTGTAAGTGATCTCTGACATCAGATCAACGAAACTCCCCATTAGGTAAAAGCGTGTTAATCGGCGTGAAGGGCTTCTATCGGGTCGAGCCTTGAGGCTTTTTTTGCTGGGTAGATGCCAAAGACAATGCCGATGATCATACAGATCACCAATGACGACACAATAGCAGTCATTGACCATACCAATGGCCAGCCAGAATATAAGGCAATCGCTTCAGATAATACTAGCCCAAAGACCACTCCCAATATGCCGCCAATCAATGAGATAACAAAACTTTCCATTAAAAATTGATGCATAATATTGGCCCGGGTCGCCCCAACAGCACGGTATAAGCCAATCTCTTTGGTCCGCTCAAGTATCGTTGCGAGCATGATATTCATGATCCCAATCCCCCCAACCAACAATGAAATACCAGCCACTGAGGCCATCACAATATTAAAGATGTTTTGGGTTTGTTTGTGCTGTGCCAATAAGGCAGAGGGAATAATGATCGTAAAATCATCCAGATCACCATGCCTTTTCTTTAACAGATGAGTTAGGGCTTTAGCTGCCATCGCCTGATCGACGTCTTTGTCTACACGCACCCGAAAAGAGTCAATTTGCGGTTCGAGCAATTGTACATTTAAGCGTTTGGCGACAGTGCTTAGCGGCAAAAATATCGTATCTGACTCGCCGCCTAGTTTAATCCCCTGAAATTCTTTTTTAGACAGGTTTGGCGAGGCCAGCACCCCCACCACTTCAAGCCACAAATGGTTAACTTTAAGCTTTTTCCCTACCGCATCCCCCTGTGGGAAGAGTTTGCGTGCCGCCACCCCTCCTAATACCGCAACCTGAGCATAACGCTGATTATCGTCTGCATTGAGCATTCTGCCCTGCTGACTCTTGAGGTTTGATAAGGCAAAATAGTCGTCAGTGACTCCCATCACTTTTGAACGGGACTCGCCTGTAGCACTATAAATCGAGAAGGTCTTAAGTTGTTTCTCAGCGCTGCTGCGTTCAATAAACCCCAAAGTAATACGCGCCGCTTCCAGGTCTCGTAATGACAATCCAATCGAATGCTTTCTGATCTCCTTAAGCTCATCAGCATCATACTGACGACTTTGAACGATCAAATTGCGCACCCCCATGGTATCTATCAGGCGTAACGCTTCTTGCTCGGCTCCGCTGCCGATATTAAGCATGGCGTTAACCGCCCCCACCCCAAAAATCATTCCCAGTAACGTGAGCAAAGTCCGCAACTTGTGTCCTGCCAGTTCGGCAAGGGCCTGTAATAAAGTTTCTTTTATTTTCATTGTCTATTCATTTGGCTTATGTAAATTAGGCTCGTATAAATTACAGCGTCACGGGTTTAAATAAGGCGACCTGCTCACCGACTGTCAAACCGGTTTTAATGTGCACCTCAGCAAAGGTTTTTAATCCCAGCGTCACTGGTTTCTTTTGTAGCTTGCCATTGCTTTTAACATAAACGAAACTGCCTGATCCATCGTTAAACACGGCCTGAAGCGGGACGCTCAGAATGTCACTTTGGCTGGCACCCGATATTGTTGCAGTCACCTTGTTGCCCGGTTTTACCAGGCTTAAATCGGGGTTTTCGATACTGACGGTCACCTCGAAATATTTAACCGGATCGCCACTTTTTATGGTTTTTGAAATATTGCCTTTTTTCTGCACCTTACCGTCAAATAACCGATCGGGTTTAGCGTCAAGCCGCACTGCCACCCGATCACCGACGTTGATGCTACCAGCTTCACTTTCAAGAACAAACAGACGGGCATTAAGTTCGTCAAGTTGCGGTAGTTTTGCCATTTTTCGACCCGGCCACAACGTTTGGCCGATACGTGGTTTTTCGCCTCGCCAGTTTTTTTCATAAATCAACAAACCATCATGAGGGGCCAATACCTCAAGTTGGGTCAAAGCGGTATCAAATTGATCAAGTTTGGTTTGATATTGCTGGGCTTTAAGCTCCATAAGTTCCATTTCATTGGCAGAGCTAAACGAAAAATTATCCATTTTCCAGCCCAAGAATGACTTTTGCGCACTTAGGTATTCACGATTATCCAAGGCGTCGATGATCTCGTTTTTCGAATAAACCGTTAAGTCATCGATATTAAAGCGATCAGAAAAACCAATTTCTTTATCAACCACTACAGTGTCACTTTTAATATCGGCTTTTTCTGAGGCTATCACCCGAGACTTATTTTGAGTTTGCAAACCCGCCGAATCCAAATCAAGCTGGGTACTTTGGCGTTTGTTGAGGTAGGTTTCACCATCAAAGCGGGCAATCACATCGCCTTTTTTAACTGTTGAGTTTTCTGCCATCAACCAGGCGATAGTCTGTGGACCCTGGGCATTACTTGGTACCGACATAACTGTCGAGTGAGCGGCAACAACCTCCCCCTTAGCCGGGACTTCGATTCTTAATGTAGTGTTTTTCACCGTCGCCGTAATAACCTCGGCCTCAGACTCTTCAGAACACCCCGACAGTTGGCTTAACCCCGTGGTAAAAGCGATGATACCCGCCAATAATAATAAGCGTTTTTTCACAAGATCACCTCTTCACCTACCCGGATACCACTGCTTAACGCACTGTTAAGTTCATCAGAGGCCAAAACCTTGACCACACGGCGTTGTTCACCAAAAGTCGATTTAACCGTCACCGTCGCTTCACTGCCACTTTGGCTAATAGCCTGATTCGGTAATACGATGACATCTTTAAAGCGGTTAACCACAATGGCAATTCGGGCAATCATACCCGGACGCATGATGTCGTGGGCCGGGTCGAGGATATCTATTTGGGCTTCGATAACTTTCTCGGGGTTATTTTTTGCTTTTTCGCGGATCACAGTCCCCAGCGAGGTCAGCTTGCCCTGATATTTAACCCCAGGATTGGCATCCAGGACAATCACTACCGCCATATCGGTTTTAATTTTACCCAAGTTACGCTCAGAGACTTTGGCTTTAACCACCATTTTGTCCAGCGAGGGAATTTCGGCAAAGGTTTGTCCGGTGTGCAAAGTATCTCCAACGGCAAATTTATTACCTTCATGATTATTGGCATAAACCAGCAAACCGGCTTTTGTCGCTTTAATACTTAATCTGTCGATATCACTTTGTAAGTGGTCGACGTTAGTCTGTAAATCTTGTTTCTTGCGCTTTTTAATCGCCAGATTAAGAGCTGATTTATCTGCAAGCCCGGTGACTTTATGCTGATAAAGCGCTAAATCCTGCTCGGCTATATTTAAATCAAGCAGTAACTTTTTAGCTTCAATGGTTGAGGTGGTGACATTAAGTTGCGCAGTTTTGCGTTGTGCCTGACGTAAATTCACCTCACGACGAGCCAACTGTACTTTTAAATCCTGTTGTTCTTTTTGCTGATTGAGAATTTGATTTTCAAGTTCTTTAGCAGCCGTGCTTAAGCCATCTTTTTTTTGCCGTAATTTATCAGCAATAGTATTGGTTTCAAAGCGGGCGACCACCTGCCCTTTACTTACCTGACTGCCCTCGGGTAGCATATAGATCAGTTTATAACGCCACATTCGCTTAATACTCGGTGGTGATAAATAAGCGGTATTAGATGATGCCAACTCACCGTTAGCTTCAACTGACAAGTTAAAAACCGCTTCTTTAGCGATCACTGTTGCCCGCTTATCTCCCGAGCAGCCAGTCAATAACGTAAATATCACCACCACAGCGGCCTGAGCCTGCCTGTAAATCGGTTGCCTTTTCACTTTAAAGCACCTCTACCAGTACGCTCATTCCTGGTACCAGCGCGATGTTTGGGGATTTGCTGATATCAATTTGAACTTTAAAATAAGCAGCGGTGCCCCATGCTTTACGTTCCTCAGCCTGTGGCACAATATGAGTCACTACACCTGCATAAGATCGGCTATTGTACGCATCAAATGTCAATTGCACCTTTTGCTTGACGCTCAGCCCTTCTTTATCCACTTCGTTAAGCCAGGCGGTGACCAGCATGATTTTGCTGGAAGCGATTTCAGCCACTTTCCAGGTTGCCTGAACCGAGCTGCCAGAGGTGATTTTAGTCCCGTTCCAAGGATGACTAGCATAAATGACCGGCCCGCCAAGCTGGGTTTTTAACGCCGTCAGATGCGATTTTTTTTGCAAGGTTGCCAGCTCATAACCGGTTTTTTTGATCGCCGTTTGTTTCTTTTTAATATCCGTGGCCGCTTCTTCGCGTTGGTTGTGCAATTGGCGCTGGGACTTTTCTACCGCCAGCTTTTTTTTCTGGTAATCGATCGCCGCTTTTTCAAAATCATAAAGGCTGACAAATTCTCTGGAGACACTCGCATCAATTTTACCTTTATCCAGCTCAAGCACTGCTTTATCGTAATCAAACTGGGCTTGTAATATCAACTCACTGGCATCGCTTTTTGCCAAAGCTAATTCGTCCTTTTGCCTGAGCATATCGGATTCTTTAAGTTCAATTTCGCTATCAATGGTCGAGCGTTCAAACAATACGACCAACTCACCCGCTTTGGCAATTTGCCCTTCGGGCATCATCCATTCAATCTGGGTTTGCCAGCCGGTGACTCTGGGCGCATAAAATACTTCACTGTTTTTAGCCGCCACTTCACCGGTAAGAAACAATGTACTGTTGGCCGTTGCATCACCAATCAAGCTAAAGTAAAAAACCAACAGCGTAATTAATCTAATGGGGATCACGAACAATTTCTCCATCTTTTACATAAATCACTCGCTCGGCATGATCGGCGACTTCTTGCTCATGGGTAACAAACACCAGCGTCTGTCCCTGAGCGTGTAAGGTCTTAAACAAATCCATTATTTCCTCGGATGTTTTACTGTCAAGGTTACCGGTCGGCTCATCAGCAAAAATGACTTTGGGATTGGTGACCAGTGCCCGGGCAATCGCTACTCGCTGGCGTTGACCGCCGGACAGTTCACTGGGACGATTATTCATTTTATCGCCCAACCCGACCTTTTTGAGCATCTGCTCAGCCATTGTCTGTGCTTGTTCGTCATCAATATCACTAAAACGCATCGGTACCATGACATTTTTCAAGGCACTCAAACGGGGCAGCAAATGAAAGGACTGAAAGACAAAGCCGATTTTTTGATTACGGATAGCCGAGAGTTGATCATCGGTTTGATTTTGGACGATTTTACCGTCAAATTGGTATTCGCCAGCAGTGGGGGTATCAAGGCAACCAAGAATATTCATCAAAGTGGATTTACCAGAGCCAGAAGCCCCCATAATCGCCACTATTTCATTGACCTTAATATGCAAATCGATATTTTTTAGCGCTTCGAATTGTGCCGGTCCTTCGTTATAAACTTTTTTCACCTTGCTTAATGTGATCATGACGTTGATTTGCCGATGTACTGCCTTTTAAGAGGTTGACACTATAACAGGCTCCGTGGCGTTTCTTAAGGGAATGAGGTGGATTTTTTGTAAGATGGTGTATTGGACTCCCCCCCAAAAAAAGTCCATAACGCGAATAGGCATTTTTCTTACCGCCAAATCAGTGAATTTCGAGTTTATGCAATTAACCAACGCAGGTGTGGCATACGCGCTAGGGATAGGGATAGGGATAGGGATAGGGATAGTATGCGGTGCAACAAGTTCATATCATCCTCATACGCTACTAAGTAGCACTGTTATTGCACTACACCAGTTCTGGTTACGCATTACGGATAATACGATTTAATTCACTAGGGGTACTCCAATGATGAACCTGATAGCTTGTATATCGGGTAAAAAACTCAGCTGCTCCCTTAAGTGTTTTAACAGGCTGATCCTTGAGCACAATACCCACAATTGATTTATGCTGTTCTCTTGCTTGTTCTAACTCCCAGTTCACCCAATCACTATGTTTTGTTTTTTGCGAGATAAGACAAACAATTACATTTGAATACTGTATATGACTAAGTATCTGTCGCTTAATTTCATTTTTGCCAAACTCCAAGTAATCATGTTTTATCGACGTATCTCTATGTGATAAAGGCTCTATTGCCGGGTTTGCCAACATACTGCGAAAGCCATTAATTTGTGCCCTATCGTTCCAATCAAAGCTAATAAATAATTTCATTTTTAATTCCTAATTCGATTGTTTATCATTGTATTGTTTCAAAAATTCATTTCATGCGGTACATCACTACAATGATATCTATGGCTTTCGTTTAAAGTCAATATATGCAGCCCATCGGCTTTTGTTTTGCATAAGGCAGCTACCTGTTATGCCCTCAGTACTTGTACCACTAATTTCTGATGTAAAATACCCACCTGTAGACTGTGACTTTTTGACAATATCACATTTACCCAAGCGTCGGATTTTATGGGTATATTGGCCATTATGAGCAGATACTGTATATTGCTCAAACTGGTCTATGTGGCGATACAGCGGCTCAAAAAGAGCGTTAAAATATGTTATTTTATTCAAAAGGTCTGTATTAGCTTGAACACTGACCGCCTCGTCTGCAACGATCGCTTCTTGTGCTTTAATTATAAAGTCCTTATAACACGATAAAATAGAAACATCATCTATCTCTACATGCTTTAGAATCTCTCCGATACGTTCATTTTCATGGTTTGTTCTAAATATATTGTACTGTGCTACATATTGAGCTTCTAAGTTCTTTATCTCTTCATCAATATAATTTGACGTATTTTCTTGTGCTGCTACTTTCGCTTTAACAGACTTAACACGGTGAAATAAAACCCCACTGATACAAATTAATGCCACCAGAAGCATGATTACAACTGCACTTTTAAAGTAGAATACAAACCCTATTGACCCAACTACTGTAAAAACATTTGATATTCTTGATTTAAGCTTCGTTGATTTCAAATAATTAATTACTTCACTTTGCTCAGCTCTTGTTTTAATTTGCTCGTTTTCTAGCCCCTCCTGCTCATTAAACTGTGCTTCACACTGCCTACTATAGTCGCCTAGATATTCCGATAACAAAGCATAACCTCTTAACCAAACCTGTTGTTCTTGTTTCACTCTTTCAAGTTCAGACAATTGATTTATTAGCGCATTTAGGGCTAAGGATAATAACTGATAATGACACCATGCTATATCTCTGGCTGTATAAGCAGCTTTTAGCAACCCACTGTCACAATCAAGGATTGGTATTTTTTTAAGCCTGACCCCCAGATTACCCAATGCCCACTGTTGTGTTACATTCAAATGATCGTGCATCGCCTTATAGGTTTTGGGCACCGATCAAACAGGGTAACACTTTGATGCGCATGGTAGGAGCGCCGTCTCGGCGAGAATGTTGACAAAGTCAACACAATCGCTGCGTTTTCGACGAAGTTCG
>JBLHHD010000107.1:0-7850 GCA_047614605.1 Alteromonadaceae bacterium | reverse complement strand
GCTTTTTTAGAAACTGATTTATTTAGATATTCATATTTTTCAACTGCTTAGGTTTATATTTTTTTAGGTAATTAATTATTTAATAGCAAAAAAATATATTTTTTATTCATTTGTGGAACAATAAGAAATAATGAATGTTTATATACTACTGAAATATATGAAAAAACTAATTATTCATGTTTCTAATACAAGAGCTGAATGTGGGGTTTATTCGACAGACAAGGATATTGAGTCGGGGCACAGGGATGTGTCCCGTGCGTACCCTTGAATAAACGCAGGAAATTAGTCCAACACACCAACCACGAAATATCCCAATCTACAAAAACACCAAACCAAACACGATATATAAGGAAACTGCCAATCCACCGCCTAGCAAGGCGTAAGGTAGCTGGGTTTTCACATGTTCGATATGGTCACAACCGCTAGCCAACGAGGCCACTACTGTGGTATCTGATATCGGTGAAGCATGATCACCAAATATACCGCCGCCCAGCACTGCCCCAACCAAATAAGCGGGTGGCAATCCGGTTGCCAATGCTGTTGGGATAGCAATGGGGATCAAAATAGCGAAAGTGCTCCAGGACGAACCCGTTGCAAAAGCCATCGCACTGGCGGTTAAAAAAATCAGCGGCGCAACGAATAACAAAGGTAAATCAGTGCTTAAAATACCGCTGACATAAATGCCAGTACCAAAAGCTTTTACCGCATCACCAAAGGCAAATGACAGCACCAAAATAGCCACCACCAACAACATCTTTCTTATCCCTATCACCATAGCTTTAGCCAACTGATTAGGGCTCAACGCCTTGTCCACCAACACATTAACCGTCATTACAACGGTGGCTGCAACAACCGCCCATAACACCGAGAAAGACCCTGAGCCCTGACGAATATCACCATCACCGGTGTACCACAACAGGCCAAGCGTTGCGCTCAGCATCAAACCAATCGGCAACAAAAAATAACGACTTTTCGACCCGTTTTCAGTCTTTTTAGTTGATTCACTAACTGTCGGTGCAGCAAATTCCACCGCCCGCTCGCTAGCTTTCATCGGCCCAAATACTTTGCCAGATATGGCCGTGTAATAAGCCAGTGAAACGGCAATCAGAGCATAGAAATTATAACCGATAGTATCAATCAGTAAACTCACCCCATTATCGATGTTTTGCCGTTCAATCAAGCCGAGAATATAGGCCCCCCAGCCATTGATCAGCACCAATACGCTGACTGGCGCACAAGTTGAATCAATCAGATAAGCCAATCTTGCCCGGCTCATATTAAAGCGTTCAAACAAACGTTGACTCGACATACCGGCGGTAAACAGACTTAAATTAGTGTCAGTAAAAATCACCGTGCCGATAGTAGCAGGGACCAACGCCGCTCTTCTGGGCGAGTTAACCCAATTACGTCGGGTGATACGGTGAACAAACGCATCAATTCCGCCGCTTTGTTTCATCACTTCAAGTAAACCACCAATCAACAGACTATAAACAATAATCCGCAGGTTACCCGCATTACTAACGGTTTCCCACAGCCCCTGTCCCACTTGCACCACACTTTGCACTGGCTGGTAACCGCTGGACAAAAAATAAGTCAGCCACAGACCACAAGCCAGCGCCAACAAAGCATTTTTACGCCATACCGCAATTAAAATGGCAACAAGAGGGGGAGCAATGGTAATGATCGTCGGTTCTGACATGATATTAATTTATGGATAAAAATTTGCGCACATTATGCGGCATCCCAAGTCAAATTAGCAATCTTTTGAGCCAAAATGCCTAAAGCGGCTATATTTAACCTTTACCATAAGCTGACTTTTGCTATACTGGTTTTTTACACACACTAGAAAATTGATTCACTCAGGGTAACATCATGGCTGTAGAAACTAGATTCGTCGTCGTACGTGGGGGTAATGAAATCATGACATTTGCTGATAAAAAAGCTGCTGATGAATATGACCGAATGCTCGACATGGCAGATAATATTGCACTTTTACTTGAAACCCCATCACTGGCGTTATCCGACAAAAGTCGTGAAGACTTAAGTGTTTACCTGGCAAAAAACCGCGAAGAGCTATTAATTGCTCTGTTAGCCAAAAAACGGACTGCCCCGGTTAAAAGTCACAATGACGAAACCGCAACTCAAGCCGTCACCGAACCTGCACCTGCACCTGCATCAGTAGAAAAGGCCCCAACTAAAACCCCAATTAAAGCCGCCGTAAAACCCAGAAAAAAGAAAACTGAAGAGGCTCAAGACTGATGAGCAAAGCTATTGTCAGCGGGTTACTGTTGGTCTTGTTTACCACGACAGCTACCAGTGCTCCAGCTAAACCAGCCTCTTGCACAACCAAAGAATATCGCCAATTCGATTTTTGGCTGGGTGACTGTTCGGTTAAAGATGATAAAGGCAAATTACTCGGCCACAACAAAATCAAAGCCATATTAAACGGGTGTGCTTTGTCAGAAAGTTGGACCAGTGCCGCAGGTAACCCGGGTAATAGCTATAACTTTTACGACAAAGCCACCAAGCAATGGCACCAAACCTGGATTGATGCTCAGGATGATGCGTTATATTTAAATGGCAAGCTCACCAACGGCAAAATGGTCTTGCAAGGCAAAACTCCCAACAGCAAAGGCGTAATCACCCTTCAACGTATCAGCTAGCCAAAACGCTCCGATGGTACAGTCATCTCCACTGGCAAACGTCCAACGATAACGGCAAAGCTGGAACGATGCTTTTGTTGGTTATTACCCACAAACCAGCCCATCGAAATAGCTCTCATCCTAAAATCATCATTAGTAACAATTTTACCGATGCTTAAATAACTTAAAAGTTAACAATTTAGCGAATAATTGTTTACAATTGCCGCAATCATGGCCGTGTATGTGCAATTGTCGATAATTTGGATATCAGTTTTGACTTTATATAAGGTAATAACAGCACGGTAAATTATGTTTTTTTAATACGAGAACTCAATGAAAAAATTTATCCTGGCCCCCATCGCCCTGTCACTGATGATTGCGGGTTGTTCAAACACAACTGACTCAACAGCTGCATCATCATCAAAAGCCGCAGCTAGCGCAGTAAAAACGACGGTCGCACAGAGCCAAAACAACCCGTTTTTTCAACCTTTTGATGACGAATTTGGTCTGGCCCCTTTTGCTAAAATCAACGATCAACATTTTTTACCGGCATTCACTCAGGGGATCAAAGAAAACCTGGCTGACTTTGATACCATTGCCAACAACAGCGAAACACCAACCTTTAAAAATACCATTGAAGCTATCGAAACCAGTGGCCGCTTATTAAATAAAGTCGCCAACGTGTTTTATAACCTCACCGGGGCTAACACCAACCCGGCACTACAAAAGCTTAATGCTGATATTTCGCCTAAACTGTCGGCCTTGAACGATGACAAACTGCTAAACGACAAACTGTTTCAACGCGTCAAAAAGGTTTACGAGCACCGCGCACATTTTCACCTTGATACCGCACAAACCAAGCTGTTGACCGATACTTACCGCGATTTTGTACGTGGTGGTGCCAACCTTAACGATAGCCAAAAAGCGACCTTGCGTGACTTAAACGGTCAACTATCCACTTTAGCAATCACATTTGGTGATAATGTTCTGGCCGAAACCAACGATTTTAAACTGGTTGTTGATAACAAAAGTGATTTAGCCGGATTACCTCAGAGCATCATTGCCGCTGCTGCTGACACCGCAACGAAAAGCGACATGCCAGGTAAATGGATATTCACCACCCAACGCCCTAGTTTTACGCCATTTATGACTTACGCCGATAACCGTCAATTGCGTAAACAAATGCTTGATGCCTATGCCACTCGCGGCAACCATGACAACGCCAATGACAACAAAAAAGTGATTAGTAAAATTGCCTCACTGCGTGCTCAACGTGCCCAGTTGCTCGGTTATGAGTCTCACGCTCACTTTATTTTGGAACGTAATACCGCCAAAAACCCACAAAACGTCTTTGCCCTATTAAACAAAATCTGGCCTGCAGCCATCAGTCGGGCTAATGCTGAAATTGCCGATATGCAAGCAATGATTGACACCCAGGGCGGTGGTTTCAAGCTTGAAGCTTCAGACTGGTGGTATTACGCCGATAAAATCCGTAAAGCCAAATACAACCTTGACGAAGAAATGACCCGTCCTTACTTCTCTCTCGAAAACACCATCAAAGGGGTGTTTTATGCAACTGAGCGTTTGTATGGGTTAACGTTTAAAGAAAGAACTAACATTGCCGCCTATCACGAAGACGTACGTACGTTTGAAGTTTATGACAAAGACGGCTCGTTAATGGGCTTGTACCTAGCTGACTTCTACGTACGCGAATCCAAGCGTGGTGGTGCATGGATGAATTCATTCCGTAAACAATCCCGATCGCTGGGTGAAGATCTCAAACCGATTATAGTTAACGTTTTGAACTTCCCACGTCCAACCAAAGACGAACCAACACTACTGACCTTCGATCAAGCCAGCACCTTATTCCATGAGTTTGGTCATTCATTACACGGTTTATTATCTGACGGTCATTACAACTCTCAAACGGGCACGGCTACCCCACGAGATTTTGTTGAATTTCCTTCACAGGTAATGGAAAACTGGTTATTTGAACCTGAAGTGCTTAGTCAGTTTGCCAAACATTACAAAACCGGTGAAGTCATTCCACAGGATTTGGTCGGCAAAATTCAAAAAGCCGCGCAATTTAATCAAGGTTTTGCTACCACCGAATACATGGCAGCCGCTTTATTAGACATGAGCTGGCACAGTATAACCGATACCACCGAAGTCAAAGATGTTAACGCCTTTGAAGAAGCGGCGATGAAAAAAGCCGGCTTGATTAGCGAAATCATCCCACGTTATCGTTCAACTTACTTCTCACATATCTTTGCCGGTGGTTATTCATCAGGTTATTACGCTTACATCTGGTCAGAAATCTTGGCTGCCGATGCTTATGCCGCCTTTAAAGAAACGGGTATCTTTGACCAGAAAACCGCCGACTCATTCAGGGCCAACATCTTGTCACAAGGTGGCACAGATGATCCGATTGAGTTGTACAAACGTTTCCGTGGCCGTGAAGCCAAAATCGAGCCTTTGTTGGAACAACGTGGTTTGACGATTAACTAAACAAGCGCAACTAACACCCTACCTCCCCCTGTGATCACTCAGGGTGAGGCAGAACAGCCCCATCGGGGCGATCGAAGTGTCGATCCATCGATTGGCAGTTACCCCCAAACATGAGCGAACACAGGAGCATATCCCCTACCTCATCCTCATCAAAGTAAATACTAACCGCCGAGCCAATCCATTCACAATAACGCTCAGTCCAACCCCTTTGAATCAAAAGGCAGCAAGATGGTAAAAGTCGATCCAACTCCCTCAGTTGACTCAACTTCGATTTCACCATGATGCTTTTCCAGTACACCCAGCGTAATAGACAACCCCAGTCCGGTTCCTTGTCCTACATCCTTTGTTGTATAAAAAGGATCGAAGATTTGTTTTTTGGTTGATTCTGACATTCCGCAGCCTGTGTCCTTAAATTGGATCACTAACGTGTCCGCCCGGCGGAGAGTTCGAATAGTTAAGGTGCCAGCCTGTTTCCGGGTATTTTCAATCGCGCAACATGCATTAAGGATCAGGTTCATAAAAGCTTGATTGAGCAATGCTGGTTGACATTCTATTTTGGGGTGAATCTGAAAATCCTCAACAAATTCAACTTTATCCACGTATAAAGATTGCACAAACCGAAGAGTCGCCCTTAAACTTTCCACCAAATCGATGGTTTTTTGCTTTGCTTCACCCAGCCTTGAGAAAACCCGTAAATCTTTCACCAGTACTTCTATTCTCTCTCCCCCTTCTTGAGCCGTGGATAACATTGAAAAAATCTGCTTAAATCGCATTTCAAATTCAGGTACCATCGCCGAACTATCTGCGTCAATAAAGGAGAAAAGATATTCTCTGAAATCCTGCAATTCTTTTTCAGCCAATTGAGTTCCATTATAGATAAAATTCAACGGGTTATTAATTTCATGGGCAATTCCAGCTACCAGCGTAACTAATCCAGCCATTTTTTCAGACTGGACTAAATGAGCCTGAGTTGACGTCAAGTTTTCAAGAGTACTTTTTAATTTCAAATGTGTCTTAACACGGGCCAGCAATTCAATGGAATTAAACGGCTTACTCACATAATCAACTGCACCGCATTCGAATCCCTGCACTATATCCTCCGTTGCCGTTTTGGCAGTCAAAAAGATGATTGGAATAGCAGTGGTTTCTGGTAGCTCTTTTAGATGTCTACAGGCTTCATGACCATCCATCTCAGGCATCATCACATCCATCAAAATCAAATCAGGACAAACCCCTTTGGCTGCTCTGATAGCCTGTAATCCATTGGTCGCCAGTAGGACGTCATATCCCTGCTCTGAGAGTATCTCTTCCAAAATCTGGAGGTTTTTAGGATTATCATCCACGATTAGGATTTGAAATGGATCTGTCAATGGTTACTCCTTTGGTTCTATAAGAGAATGAAGGGTTTGCACAACTTCTGTAAAACAATCCAAAGTTTTCGGCAAGGTTTCCAGATCATATTGGTCGGCTTGGTCACCCAGGGCTTCTCCCCATATTTTCAGGGGAGAGTAATTAAATTCCTCCCCCCACTGTTGAATTTGAGTCGCAAAAGCTTTAATCGCCCGGATATTTATAGCCAATTGGAGTTTTTCCCAAGTACTGTGTTGTTGTTCCAGCAGCACTAGCAATTTCGGCAGTTTCTCCAACGTTATCGAGTCAAGAAGCGGTTTTTCCTCAACCTTTTTTTCTTCTCTGGAGGCTTGTGGTTGCGTTTGCTGGCCTGTACTTTTGACTTGGTGGGGAAGAAAGCGGCTGATTTCATGAATTAATTGGGATTGACTGACGGGTTTTTGTAAATATCCATCACAAATATCTCGAAACTGCCCATTGGCATCTTTTGCAGCTGAGGCAGTTAATGCAATAATAGGTATCATTTGGCAATGCTCATTATTTTTAAGCCGCTTAGCGGCTTCATAACCATTGAGGATAGGCATTTGATAATCCATCAGGATCAAATCAGGGATAGTGTGCTTTACCTGATTCAATGCTTCTAATCCGTCGGGGGCTTCAATGAAATCAAAACTATAGCATTCCAAAAACTCCCTTACCAATTTTCGATTATTGCTGATATCATCAACCAGCAAAATGGTAGCCTGCTCAAATTGAATCGAATCAACGACCAGCGCCTGTTTTTCTTCTTCAAGATGAAAAATAGAGGACACAGCAACGTCCTCAATAACAACTCGGAACTGGCTCCCTTTACCCTCCTCAGAGCTGACCTCGACTTTCCCTCCCATCATTTCTACCAATCGCTTCGTAATGTTTAATCCCAAACCTGTGCCGCCATATTGAGTTTGTTTTTGCCCTTTTCTTTGTTCGAAGGCACCAAAGATGGACTGTAGCTGGTCTTGTGGGATCCCGATCCCGGTGTCTGTCACAGAAAAGATTAAATCAATTAGACTAGCGTCGTCGAGTAAAATGCGTTGATGAACCGACAAGGTAATTGTCCCAACCTGGGTGAACTTGATTGCGTTACCCAGTAAATTTAGCAGAATTTGTCGCAAACGGACTTCGTCCAGCAACAAGGCTTTTGGCAGCAGCGGATCAACTTCCAACCGGAAGTCTAATTTTTTCTCAATGATTTGTTGAGAAAAAATCAGCTCCATTTCCTCAAAAGTGACCTTGGGATGAAACGCCATATATTCCATTTCCAGTTTACCCGCTTCAATTTTGGAAAGGTCAAGAATATCATTGATCAAG
>JBLHHD010000106.1:0-7856 GCA_047614605.1 Alteromonadaceae bacterium | reverse complement strand
GATACACCAAGTACATTATTGCAACAAAGAGAAATCGAGCAGTCTGCGCTAAAATCAAGTTTAGCCGCCGATATCAATCAACCATTTAAACTCAATGAAGAATTACCCCTGCGCCTTGTGGGTTATCAAATACCACAAAGCACTGATGAAACTAAGCTGTTTTTGCTTATCAATATTCATCATATTGCTTTTGATGGCTGGTCATCCAATATCCTGTTGAGCGAATTACAACAAGCAGTGGATGCCTTGCTGGATAACCGTCAACCGGAGTTTGAGCCTTCGGGCATTCAATATAAAGATTTTGCCCATTGGCAACGCAACTTCCTCCAAGGGGATACCCTGGAGCGACAACTGGCCTATTGGCAAGAACAACTCGATGGCATTGAACCATTAGATTTCCCAACGGATTTCCCAAGACCGGCTCAAATAGATTATCGTGGTCGCAGTATTGAGTTCAGACTCAACAAACAAACCTCCAAAGCACTCAAGCAATTGTCACAAGCCAAAGGGTGTACCCTGTATACCATTTTGCTGGGTGGTTTCTTGTTGATGTTACATAAATACACTGGTCAGAAAAATGTGTTAGTTGGCTCCCCTATTGCCAATCGTCATTACCCGCAGCTGGAAAAAATTATTGGCTTCTTTGTTAATTCTCTGGTGGCATCTCACCGCTTTGAAGATCCACAAACCACCAATCAAATGTTTGAGATACTGCAACAAAACCTAGTTGAAGCTCAATCTCATCAGGATATCCCCTTTGAAAAATTAGTCGATGCGCTGGATATCGACAAAGATCAAAGCAGGCATCCGATATTCAACATCATGTTCACTGTGCAAGATTTCAGTCAAGGCTCTTCTGGACACATGAAAGCCGCGAACATTGAAAACCAATACCATGTCGCCAAATTTGATTTAGGGGTATCGCTTTCAGATCAAGGGGAACACATCGTTGGCAGCTTCAACTATGCGCTGGCCTTATTTAAACATGAGACCATCGAAAATCTGATTGATTGTTTCCAATTCATCTTAGCGCAGATCACATCACCTGAGGTTGACCAGATTAAAGACTACCAAATTGCCCCGGCACAACAACGCCAACTACTGCTGAACGACTGGAACCAAACAGATAAAGACTTCCCCCGGGAAGCCACCATCACCCAGTTGTTTGAGCAGCAAGTGGCCAGTACGCCAAATCACACGGCGGTGGTATTTGAACAGCAATCTTTAAGCTATCAAGCACTGAATCAACGGGCGAATCAGCTGGCAAGATATCTGCGTGAGCACTATCAGCAGCAACAAGGAAAAGACCTGGCACCAAGCACCTTAATCACCCTGTGTCTGGATAGAAGTCTGGATATGATCACCGCAATACTGGCGGTGTTAAAAGCCGGCGGTGCATACGTACCAGTGTTACCTGATACACCCAAAGAGCGCATCGAACACATTATGAGCCAAACTCAAAGTCCATTCTTGATCGCCCAGGAACAAATGGATAATTGGCCGTACCAGCAACAAAGCACCGGGAACTTAGCAGTGAAAACTGGTGCTGAGGATTTGTGTTATGTTATTTATACCTCTGGTACTACAGGTGTGCCAAAAGGTGCCATGAATAGCCATCAAGCGCTAGTGAATCGGCTAAAATGGATGCAGTCTCAATATCAATTTGATACAGACGACACCGTGTTACATAAAACCCCTTATGTGTTTGACGTATCCGTTTGGGAATTGCTATTGCCACTTATCAGCGGCTCACAACAGCTCATTGCCAAACCTGAAGGTCATAAAGATCCGGTTTATCTGCGCCAAATCATCAAAGCGCATCAAGTCACCAAGATCCACTTTGTGCCTTCGATGCTGGCGGCATTTTTAGCCTCAGAACAGACCACAGAGCCTGTGCAAACAACTCCGTTACAAGATGTATTCTGTAGTGGTGAAGCGTTGCAACCAAACGTTGCTAAAGTCTTTAAAACGCGCTACCCCGAGGTCAAACTGCATAACCTCTATGGCCCTACTGAGGTCGCCATTGACGTCAGTGCCTACAATGATATTCAAGGGGATGAAAAGACCATTCCAATTGGCAAACCGATTGACAACATCAAGTTGTTTGTCCTTGATGAGCACCTGGACCCAACCACTAAAGGTGCCATTGGCGAACTCTATATTCGCGGCTGCGGCAAAATGGGTGGTTATTACAATCAACCAGAGCTGACCAGTGAGCGTTTCATCCCTAATCCATTTGCAACGCAAGCGGAGCAACAACAGCAATCAGATTGGCTGTATAAAACGGGTGATTTGGTCCGCTGGCAGCCTGATGGCAACCTTGAATATTTGGGTCGTAATGATTTTCAGGTGAAAATTCGCGGTTTTAGAATCGAGCTGGGAGAAATCGAACAACAACTGGAGCAAATTGAGTCAATTACTCAATCAGTCGTTGTCGCCCATCAGCGCCAAAATAGCCGTCAAAGCGAAACGGTTAAAACCTTGGTGGCTTACTACACAGCAAAACAACCGCTGGCGCAAAATGTGCTTAAAACCAGCTTAAGTCAAAAACTGATGGACTATATGATCCCATCGGCATTTATCCACCTCAATGCATTGCCATTAACTGTTAACGGCAAACTAGACCGTAAAGCACTGCCCGAGCCGCAATGGTCAGATGGGCAAAGATCGGATGGGCAAAGCGCGACTTTATTGCCACGCAACAAAGTTGAAATCGAATTACATCAAGTATGGCGAGAACTATTGGCGGTTGAAAATCTCGCCATTGAAGATAACTTCTTCAATATCGGCGGTGATTCAATTTTATCGATTCAATTGGCCAATAACATCCGCATGGCAGGTTATCAATGTGGGGTCAAAAACATCTTTGACCACCCCACCATTGCCGCTTTAGCCCAATATTTAGCGGGAGATAAGGTCACGGCTAAAACGGGCACCACAGCGCAATATTGGCAGTCCATTGGCAATCAATTGCCTAACTATAAAGTTGAGGTTTATCAACAAAAATTAAAGCAAAAACTGAGCTGGGACGGGCAACAGTTTGAACAAGCCAACCGTGCTTATCACAGCCAAACTCAAGATTTGCTGCTGACTGCTATCGTCTATGCCTTGAGCGAATGGCAAAACCAACAGCGTCTGGCGATAAAAATACCAGCACCTGCAATATTGAATATTCAAGCGCAAATTGGCGATACCATCAGACATGTCAAAGAAGTCACACGTACCCTAGTCGATAGCGATGGATACCAGGACATTCAAGTACCAGTACAGTTTGCTCAAGGCAGTATTGAGCTGCAATCACCTCAATACCTGAGTTTTGGTTATGTGCAATCAGATGCAAATGTTGAGTTAACGATTGAGTCCTGCTTAGCGCCTCATATTCATCAACAACTGATTGACGGTATCAACACTTACCTTGAGCGTATTTGCAGCCATTGTGATGCCAAATGTCAAAGTGGTGAGATTGAATATACCTTTAGTGACTTCCAACGCCAGGAATTGTTCGTTCAGGTAAATGAAGATTTACAAGACCAGCCAGCGATATTCTTGTTACCGCCAGGTGGTGGGGGTGCAGAGAGTTATTTCAATAACTTAGTGCCACAACTGTCGAATCAACGTTTAGTCTTGTTCAACAACATTTTCTCTTATCTACACAAGGTTCAACAAAGCGATACGTTAGATCACTATGACTATCAAATGCTCGCCGCCCAATACATTGTGTGGATAAAACACATTCAACCCACAGGTCCGTATCAATTTATTGGCTGGAGTTTTGGTGGCACACTGGGTTTAGAAGTCACCCGTCAACTGACTCAAGCAGGTGATGAAGTGGAAAATCTGGTGATCATCGACAGCTATTTTAATCTGAAAAAAGCCTTCGAATGTGTTGAGCATCAATCTGTCACCATCGAACAAGACAATTCAGAGGAAAACCTCAATTATCGATATGATATTTCAGATGATCCGTTAACCACGAATACCAAAGTAACCCTGTTCAGAGCGACACAACTGTTGGAGTTGGAACAAGTCAAACGACAACATAACCTTTCGGATGCACAAGTAGAGCAAACAAAAGTGATTAACCATCACTATGTTCACGCAACCAAAGACAACTATATCTCTGACTTTGTTCACAATGACCATATTGAAGTGGTTAATTTGCAATCTAACCATACCAGTTGGATTGACAATGACCAAGACATCGCCTTAATGTCGGCAAGATTACAGGCGCTGTTTGAATAGCTTGTTCTTGTCAGTAAATCATCACCTAAAAGGATTTAGGTGATGAGGCGTTAAGCGAATTTTAAAGGTGACAAAAATGGCGTTATAAAAATAAAACAAAATGTTGTTTGTTGCAGCGAAAAATAAAATATGTTCATAAAAATAAACATTTTACTCTTGTCACTGTATACTAATTTTTAGCAAAATATTGATATGACAGATAAAAAAACACTAACAGCTATGGGTAAGTCAGGAGACGAAACCACTATGACGCAAGTATCAACGCATTGTATATCATTGCGCTCTGCATTGCCGGGCCGTGAACGATGGGATATTGCAGTTCTTAAAAAGAACGACACATTAGCCCAACACATACAACACATATTGAGTAACCATCAAGACATTTTCAACGTCTGTGCTAATCCCCTCACCGGACGGGTTTTGGTGATTTATCACCCCCAGCAATTAAATTCAACCCATGTTGAAGCACTATTACATCAGGTCATAGCTGAACAAAACGATATTGTCGATATGTCAATGGTTGAACCCAAAGGTATCAAGGCAAAACTCCGTCATATCGCCGATAACAACAAACTCTACGAAGTGGTGAAAACGGTTGAAACCAGTCCACAGTTAAGAAAAAAGGCTTTGAGATACTCAGTGATGCATTCAAGTTCAAGGACCTTTGAGTTATTACTCATGGGTTTCATGCTCACCAGCATACTGTCACCGATACAAGCTTTAACCAATTTAGGCTTAAATAAAACCGCACAACTGGGGATATTCTCGTCGATATTTTTTGCCAATAAATATATCCAAATGAAAATCGGCAATCGCAAAAATCGTTTGTGGGCAGAATTTAGTGATGATGTCGATCAGAACCTCTCCCATCAAGTCATCGAGCATGTACAAACCCTGCCGATGTCAGAGCTGGACAACCATAGCACCGAAAAGCTAATGGACCTGGCGAAAAACGATGTCGAATCCATTAAACGATTCTTAGGTTATACGCCGTCAGAGTTCGCCGACAAAGCCACCGCCATCGTGCTCAGTACCGGTGTATTACTGGCCATTTCTCCTGTTGGTTTATTACTCGGTCTGCTACCCATTCCGTACATGATCAAGTTAAACAAAAAACAACAAGAAGCCATCGCCGTGCGCGGTGCAAACAGCCAAAGTTTAGATGACAAATTTAACCAACTATTATCAAATAACATCAATGGTTTAGCTACCGTGAAAAGCTTCACCGCCGAGAAAATTGAAGTCGAACGTTTAGATAAAATTAAAACCAGCTCAGGTGAAAACAAAATTGAAATCGACCGAGCCAACTCTTACGACAGCAATTCGACATTATTAATCTTTAACCTTGGCCTTACCGTACCTTTAATATATACAAGCCTCAATGTACTGGCGGGCAAAGTGGGCATGTTAGGGTTTATGTTCCAAAACAGCATGTCGCCTAATATCTTCAGAGCCGCGACAGGACTCGAATATGGTAAAGCCTTATATCAAGGTGCCCATGGCGCAGCCACTCGGTTAGATAAATTGCTTAACACTTCAACAGAAAAAGCCGATGGTCAGCAGCCACAGCATTTAACCGGTGAACTGCAATTTAACCAAGTCAACTTTGGTTATAACCAGCAACCAGTGCTCAATGATATTTCTATCAACATCGGTGCAAAACAAAAAGTCGCCTTTGTTGGGCCTACAGGCTCTGGTAAAAGCACCATTATCAAACTGCTGCTGCGCTTTTATGACTTAAGCGAAGGTGCCATAACCCTTGACGGCCAGGACATTAACGATATTGAGCTAAAAAGCTTACGCAAGTCCATTAGCCTGGTAAGTCAGGATGCCTTTTTATTTAATGGCACCATCTACGAAAACATTCTCTATGGTCGTCCAGATGCCAGTTATGATGAAGTAGTGGCCGCCAGTAAAGTCTCCCAGGCATTTGAATTTATTGATGCTCACCCAGATAAATTTAATGCCCAAGTTGGCGAGCGCGGCAATAAACTTTCTGGCGGACAACGCCAAAGGGTTGCAATCGCCCGGGCGGTATTGAAAAAAAGCCCGGTGCTAATCCTTGATGAAGCGACCTCGGCCGTGGATAACGAAACCGAAGCCGCAATCAAAGAAGCGGTGCGGCTCATTTCACAAGATGCTACAGTGATTATCATCGCCCACCGTTTATCTACCATTAATTACGTCGATACCATTTTCCACCTCAAAGGTGGGCAAATTACCGAGCAGGGCAATCACCAACATCTATTAGATAAAAATGGCGATTATGCGAAGTTATGGCAATTGCAGATAGCTGAGCAAAAAAAAGAGCAAGACCTTCAAAGTGATGTTCATCCACAAACCAAGGATACACCCGCTCACGGTGTCAATGCTTAACCCCATTGCCCTCAGTGAACTGGAAAACATCAACGATATCAAATCTGCTTTTTTGATTTAATCGTTGATTGAATAAAAAATAAATACTAACACGAGTGGTTGAGTACAAAAACCACGGGTAAGTCAGGAGATGACACCATGCTACAAACACCAATTTATCAACGTTCTGCATTGCCGGGCCGCGAACGTTGGCAAGTAACCGGACTGAAAAAAAACGAGCAACTAGCCAACCAAATCCACCAGCTATTGTCAGTCAATGAGCATATCCTTAATGTCGTTGCTAATGCGCTTACTGGTAGAGTATTAGTCCTATTCAAACCCACTTTCTTTGAGCCCGGAGAAATCGGTCAGTTAATCGTAAACGCGCTCAGTAAAAGTGGTGAAAATAGCACCATTGTCACCGACAGCAGTAAATCGTTAAATAACAACCCACTTTACAGCATTGTCAATCAAGCCCAGCAGGACAACAAATTACGTAACCGGGCATTGAGACTAAACCTTACCCACTCAGTGCTTAAATTTGCCAGCCCTGCCTTCTTGGCCCTGGTGATATCGAGTGTGCTATTCCCTATCCAGGCTCTGACCAATATGGGCTTATCCAAAGGGATACAACTGGCAGTTTTCTCTGGTTTATTTGGTATCTCAAAACTGACCGAAACCAAAGTGGGTCACAGCAAGAACATGGCATGGAGCCAATACGGTAATGAAGTAGACAAAAGACTATCTCGCCAAGTCATCGAGCATGTGCAAGCCTTACCAATCTCTTACGTTGATGAGCAGGGTAGCGACAAACTGATGAATATGGTCAAAAATGACATTGCAACAATCAAGCGCTTTTTGGCCTATACCCCGCCAGAATTTGCCGATAAAGCCGTGACCACCGTCTTAAGCTCAGTGATATTATTAGCAATATCACCTGTGGCATTTTTAATGTCGTTAATCCCTACGCCATTTATCACCAAAATAGCCAAAAAACAAAAAGAAGCAACCACCGATTTAATCCAAACCACCGCCACAGATGCCCAAACCTACAGTCAACTACTTGCCAACAACCTCAGTGGTTTACCAACGGTGAAAAGCTTTACCGCAGAAGCACAAGAAGTAGAACAAATAGACAAAGCCAAATACCAGGCCAATCAAAGTAAAAAAATACTGGATAACAAGAATGCCTATTACGGCAATCTGACCGAAATAGGCTTTATGGCTGGCATCATTACACCGCTCATTTATGGTTGTTA
>JBLHHD010000105.1:0-7878 GCA_047614605.1 Alteromonadaceae bacterium | reverse complement strand
AGAAACGCCCATTGAATCCTGCATTTTGAAGTCACTTGGGTATATGTCTGAATTTTTTGCGCAACTCAAACACCACTTTTAATAATACCTGCTTGTCAGTTGAGTGAGCAAAGTTGGCGTTAATGATCTTTTGTATATTGACTGTGCCCCCCATCATTGTTGTTATGTTCGAGCAGGTACTTCAATACTTTAGCTTCCTTGGGTTTTAGCGGCACGACTCGGTGTTTAAATTTGATGTATTAACCGATTATACGGTAAACAATGCGGCGGTTAACTGGTCAATTTGGCTATAAACGTAATCGGCCTGATGGCTGTAATCAACGATTTTGCCATGAGTGATAAGACAACTGAACATACCTGCATTATTGCCCGCCTGAACATCATATAAATAGTCGCCGACGTACATTAATCTTTGTGGGGCAATTTTCCAACTCTGGGCAATCGCGAGTAAAGCATCAGGGGCGGGTTTGGGGCGGTGGTTTTCGCGGGTGCTGATTATTTCAATGGGTATTTGATTGTTATTGACTTTAATCCGGGTGGCGTCGGCAGAGTTTCTGGTGACAATCGCTTGGGGGATTTTATGTTGATGGAGCAGATTAATCAATTGTTGTGCCCCGGGTAACCAGCGCGAAATCTCGGCGTCGTTCATCTCATGCTCAATAATCAAATCAGCCGCTTGCTGGCGTTGTAGCGGGTCAGCCATTGAAGCAATAAATTGCAAAATATCCTCCCCCAATGGACAACCCAGGTGTTGACGCATCAGCGTAAAATTAAGTGAGGAATCGACCAAAGTACCGTCTAGGTCAAAGATGATCCCATCAATCTGCTGGTTTAGTCGGGGCTGGTTGATGTGAAGGTGGTTTGGCAAATGTGCCTCCGGGCGGTTAAATTGGATGGTATTGACGATTTTATATTAATCCCACAGGGAAATCGAATGGTTCAAAAGTTGTTTTGGTGGGGCATTATCTGTAACGAAGTTCATCATCTTCTTTAAGAAGGTCAGTTTTGGTGCCAGTGAGACACCTGAAATATCGATTAACGATAATGGTTGTGGGATGAATTAAAAACCAAAAACAAATTGTTTGAACCCTTTTATACCACCAAAAAGGTCGGCGAGGGCACCGGATTAGGGTTGTCGATATCGTTTGGTATTGTGCAAAAACAGGGTGGTGAATTAACCGTTGAGTCGCAGTTGGGGGCTGGTAGCGAGTTTACATTACGTTTACCGGTGATGAAATGACGTGACCAAAACCAAAACCAACACTGATAAGGATACGGATGTAGGCCGGTCAGGCGCAGCGGCTTGTCATAAGTGGAGCGTTGCTCGACAAATAAACCACCAGTCGACATTTTATCCAAAACGAAGCGGCATTTTTGTTCGGATAAGGTGGCAGACGTCCATTAAGGTCGATGGCAGTACGCGGGTTAGCTTGGTGTTTTTAACTTGGATCCTCGCCTTCGCGAGGATGACGGGGAGAGCCGGGTAGGTCGTTAAAGTTGGTGTTGATGGGGCGCTGTTTAATCGTTTTCATACCTTGGGATTAAGTGGATAAAAACGATCAGGTAAGTGGTCGATGTGTTCAAAAAAACGGGTGTCTTTATAGGGTAATTTCATAAAACCTAAAATGCCTAAACCGGTGATAGTGGGTAATAGTTTGAGTATTCGTGCCAGATAATCAGTGAACATTTGCACTTTGTCATGATCCAGCAGCATCAGGTAACTGTGAATTTTTAAGTGGGTGGGTAATACCTCAACAATTATACAGCCGGTATGGTGAATTAAGTTCAGCTGTGCCAGTATCGCCATGATCTCATCAGGCAAATACAGATATTCATCTGGATCTTTACCATCTTCAAAATACGAGTGCAGCCGAGTAATATCTTCGATATCGGGTAAGGCACTGACGTTAAAAGTAATCTTTCGACCCTCAGGGGCAATAAAAGGTTGAGTCTCATCTTCTCTTTCAAAATGCAAGGTATCGCGGGCGTTAAATAAACAACTTTTAAACGTGCCAACACGGTGAATACCCCGGGCCAGATAAATCATGTTGTTGACTGCACTTTTAAAGGACCTCTGTAGTGAAGGGTCGAACAAGGTCAGACTAGAATCGATATAAACCCCGTTTTCTTCCCAACGAATAACCAATCCACCTACCACAGGAAAACGACCTAGGCGGCCCAGTGCAGCGATAAAAGCTTTTTCGGTGTTGCCCATGCCCATTAAAAAGTTTTTGTAATACTTCTCAAGCTGGACATCATCAATGCCCCTTAAACCATCTCTAATCGACGATTTACGTAAAAACGATTTGCGTGAGCCATAAACCACAGTATCAATGGTATTTTCTGATTTGGGTTTTATCCACACCGGTATTAACGCATTAATGTCGACACTGGTGGGTTTGTTAGCCAATACTTGTAATTTGAGGACACGCAGTTGATTGAAAAAATAATCACCGGCATCACGGCGGGTTTGTGGGTCATTGCTGAGCATTGCATCAAGGACTTTGGCTAGCAACTTGGGTAAACCCAATGAACAAGGAGGAATAACCTTAGTACCATAACGACACGATTGTCCTGAGGCCAAAGCATACACGGTTGCAGCCAATCCCTGCTCATCAAAACGAGGGCTGGACAGGGCACCGTCCAGTTGCTCTTGGCCGATAAAATAAATGTCCCCCATACGAGCGTTGGTATTATGTAAATCGCCGCTCATCAGCTCCATAATATTGTTGGCTGTACTTTGACCTTGTGCATCCATTTGGGCGTATACCGCCGAGCCCCAATCAACGAGGTACACTTTACCTGTATTTTCATCATAAACCACATTAGACGGCTTTATGTCGCCGTGTACGTATATACGATCTCTAAGATGGGCAGAGCGGTCACGCAGATACAACAAAATGTCGGCTAGCTGGATGGCAATACTGACCACCAGCTCCGGGGGTAAAGGACCCTGTTTTAAAGACAGCTCTTCGAGGTCGATACCGGGTGCACGGCTCATATGAAGAATGGATTGACGACTGACTTTGCGGTATTCATGAACCTGTGGGATACGTTCATTATTAAGCTCGGCCTGAATGTCGGCCTCATCGGCCAGCCGGTTTTGTACTTTTAAGGGCAGATTAATCCGTGAAAACTTAAACACATGATGCTCTGACAGCGCATCTTCACCATTAAAAACAAAACCATAGGCTCCTTTACCAAGCAAGCTTATATTGCGATAGCCGAGTAATGCGAGTTGCCGCTGACACAAGCTGATCCAGCGTTTGAGCTTTTCGGAGTTGACCTGGTTTAATAAATAGATTGACTGCTCTTCGGCGATGTAAAAATGTTGCAGCGGCTTTTTGCTAGTCATTTAAGTTATGAGGTTCCAAAATTGATAGGCACAAGGTGATTTAATGGTGATATCAATTATGGCAAACTTTGCCACCCAGACAAGCAAAATCTTCGGTTTAGTTGGTTAGCGATGGTGCAGGTCGAATTGGCATAAAAGGTCCGAAAGCGGTAGTGTTTATTAAGTGGCTCATTGAGTGGCAAGGGCGCGGGTGCTTTTGCTAAGGTAAGGTAAGGTAAAAGGGCCTTCATTAGGATGTAAACCCGCTGCCATGTGATTTTGGGGTTAATAAAGGTACCTTTTTAGTGGTTTATCCAGAGGTTATTTTAACGCTTTCGCCAAGCATACTATAGAGCGTGTTATGGGTATTTTACTGACTGATGAAAAAACCGGGATCAGCAATTTACTTAGCCTTTATAGGTTTTGGCGGGTATCAGTGTCCATCTACCAAAGCGCGACAGTAGCCGCGTCTGAGTTTGGGGTTTTCAATTGACGATTACATTGATGGAATAACAATATCTTTTTTAGTCGAATTAACAATGGCTAACAGCTCTTCGCTTTCTTTGCCTTTGATACGGCGTTTTTCCATTGCTTGTTTTAATATCACTATCATTCGGTTCCACTCTTTTTCTTTAATGCGTAACTTGGCGTGGGATGATTTCATGTCACGCCCTGTATATGTACAGGGGCCTCCGGTAGCTTGGCATACCATGCTAATGATTTGATATTTTAAATAAATCGGGGCGACACTTTTTCTGGCAATGCTGATCGCCCGGTTTTTGTTCAGTTGTTCATCGGGGATCATTTCATCAAGAAAGTCACTGGACAGTATGGCGATGGCTTCGAGGCCACCGAGTCGATCAAACAACGATTTTTTCTCTTCGTGGTGCTCTGCATTAACCGCACTGCTCAGCACCAGCATGAGTAAAGCACAAATAACCGTGAAATTGATTTTATAGTTAACCATCATAAACCTTCTGTTGTACTGTTTTAGTTAGTTTTGTGCGTTAAGTTTAGCAGATTAAAAAGGCAAAATCCTGCTGTGGGTTTTGCCATAATGCCAAGGCTTTGTAATAGGTGATCCTCAGCAGTAAAAACGACTATTGACATTTATGATGTCACTTACCTCAAGGCGTTTAACGGGTTAAAAGATGATGGTTACGATCTCAAAATACAGGGGGCGATGGGCACAGTTACCTATGATTGTTAGTGGTGTCTCAGTGGTTTTTGCTGTCAGGGCTAAAGACATAAGCGCATCACTACCGACTTTACTACTGTCTATGAATGCATAGACAGGGGTAGAGCACTCAGTTGGTATTACTGTCTGCCAATTTCCTGGAGTATACAGGTAATAACCCGCCGCGGTATCACCAGTAGTGACTTGAATATGACTAACCACAGCGGTTTTTAAAGAGACTTGTGTTGCTTGGACACTAGCCTCGGTGTTAATCATTTTTGCTGCGGCTTGTACGGTTTTAGCGGGAGCTGCCTGAGCATTAACGCCTAATATCAGGCTGGCTAGGGTGCAAATATAAAGTAATGGTTTCATGGAACAGTCCTTGGTAATACTTCAAAAAGGCCGAACATTAACCTAAACTGGTTGTTTTTACCACATGTTTAATAGGTAAATTGAATTCATACCCGTGCCACACCATCTGCCAACGTATCCCAAACCTCATCGGCACTGGCAATATCATCGCTGCTTAATGACTGACCCGAGCAGACCAGCACTTTACGGCTGACACCTGCGGCTTTGGCCGCCTGCATATCTGATACTTTATCGCCAATCATAATGCTGTTACTGACATCAATATCAAAGTCGTTGATGGCTTGTTGCAACATGCCCGGCTGGGGTTTGCGACAGTCACATTGTTGCAAGTATTCAGGCAGGGCATTTTTGGGGTGATGAGGGCAAAAATAGACGCTGTTGATGGTGATATTTTGGTTAGTGAATTGCTGCTTCATCCAGTCGGTGAGTACGGCAAAGTCTTGCTCGGTATAATAACCACGGCCTATGCCTGATTGGTTGGTGACAACCACCAACAAATAACCTTTGTTGATAAAATGACGGCAAGCATCAAAAACCCCGTCAATAAATTCAAATTGTTCGATTTTATGCACGTAAGCATGATCGGTGTTGATCACGCCATCTCTATCTAAAAATACCGCTTTGTTCATTATATTTTCTCCTTGACCACCCGATCGAACATCTTGGTCACTTCACGGGTTTGAATTTGTGACATTAAGTCTTTGCCCTTACAACGTTTGCCCCAGGGTAGTTGGGCAGCGGTTTTGCCAAATTGTTGTTGCAGGTTTTTATGGTAAACCTCAACAGCGTAATGTTGAAAGCTGTAGGGACCTGTGCGTTTGGGATTTGAGTGAGCATACAAGCCAATTACCGGGGTTGCCATGGTGACCGCCATATGGGCCGGCCCAGAGTCGGGGGCCAGCACAATGTCAGCCGCTTTTAATACACATAACAGTTGTTTTAAGCTGGTTTTGCCCACCAAATCGAGTATTTCGAACGGGCAATGGGATTGGATATCGTTGCTCAGTGAATACTCCATATCGGTAGGTCCACCGGTGAGTACTACCTTAAATCCCTGTTTATTGGCGTGTTTTGCCACAGCCGCATAACGCTCAGGTAACCAGTTACGTTCTTTTTTACTGGCAGCGGGGGAGATCACTAATAGTTTTTGACGACTGGGTTCGAAATTTTGCAGTACTTGTTGAGCAAACTGGCTGTCTTGCTCAGTGTAGGGCATTTGCCAGGCGGGTGGTTTGACTGGCACACCAATGGCTTTGGCAAAATCCTGAAAACCTTCCAGTACATGGGGTTCGCTGGCGGGTGAAATACGTTTGTTGGTGAAAATGGCATGGCCTTCTTTGGCCCTTGACCAGTCAAAGCCAATTTTGACTTTGGCCGGAATACAGGTGGTAACCAGGTTGGCTCTTAGTGCGACTTGCATATGCAACAAGACATCAAACTGTTGGCCTTTTTTACTGACTTTAAA
The DNA here is from genome assembly GCA_047614605.1 of Alteromonadaceae bacterium. Lineage (GTDB taxonomy): Bacteria > Pseudomonadota > Gammaproteobacteria > Enterobacterales > Alteromonadaceae > JABSOG01. The sequence continues at coordinate 1,530 of JBLHHD010000105.1, read as the reverse complement.
GTGATTTTTTAGTTGTTTGTAAGCGTCCCGACCTTGTTTTTTGTCGAAAATAATCAGCTTGACCCCAGGTAAGCCTTTTAGCAGCATGGCTTCGACTTTACCAATGACCCAGGTGATTTTAGCTTTGGGGTAGTGACGTTGAATGGATTGTACGGCGGCTACAGCATGGCAAACATCTCCAATTGCGGATAAGCGAAGGATGCAAATATCATCTAACTGCTGGGTTTTGTTCACAATTAACCTTAAAGACTCAAACCAATACTGCCGATTTTAAAACAATTAATCTGATAAACCAAATTTCGAATTTCACTTATCGTGCAAACCTCAGTACACTGTGGTCATTGTCCCAGTCAAGTATGAATAAATGAGTTTAAGAATTCAACAGTTGGAGAATGAAACCCTATTGTCATGGGAGTTGAGTCCAACGGATTTATCTTGTTTTTGGTTTGACCCTGAGTATTGGCAGCAGCAACAAAAAGTCTATGCCAAAAAGAAAGGTCGTGCCGATACGTGGTTTTTTCAGCATGATCGGACTAAAGGTGTACTTCGTCATTATTGGCGGGGTGGGATGATTGGCAAGTTATTGCAAGATCAATACCTTTATTTGGGGTTAGGCAGAACTCGGGTATATCAAGAGTTTACGCTGTTAACTCATCTGCATAAAAAGGGCTTGAATGTGCCCTTTCCCATTGGTGCTCATGTGGTTAAGCAAGGGTTCGTTTATCGGGGGGATATTATTACCGGGGCGATCCCCGGTGCGCAAAGCTTGCTGGATATTCTCAAAATTCGTCGCCTCAGTGCTGATGAGTTAGCTAAAGTGGCTGATTGTATTGCCAATTTTCATCAAAATGGGGTTTATCATGCGGATTTAAATATCAATAATATTTTGATATCCCAATACCATACGGTCTATCTAATCGACTTTGACCGGGGAATGTTAAAGCCGCCTGACCCAAGCTGGCAACGCCAGAATATCGACCGTTTACACCGTTCTTTTACTAAAGAAGCCGGACGTAATATCGAGTTTCACTGGCAGGATGATGATTGGAAACGGCTGTTAGCTTGTTATAAAAGCAAGATGTAGTGATTAATACAGTGCGCGTTATCGGAGTTGGTAAAACGCGCACCACAAATCGTAATCGACGATTAGCGCTGGATTTTCTTGATCACATTAGAGGTTGAACAACCATCCAAAAAGGCCAGTACTTCGACTTTTCCGCCATTAGCCAGAACAAAATCTGCCCCCGCTATTTGGTCAATCGTATAATCACCGCCTTTGATTAAAATATCCGGTTTGACTTGGGCAATAAGCTCAGCCGGGGTATCATTTTGTTCGATGGCACCAAAGGGTATCACCCAATCAACCGCTGCCAATGCGGATATGACCATCGCTCTTTCATCCAGCGGATTGATTGGTCGCTCAGGACCTTTTAAACGAGTGATAGACTCATCATTATTCAAACCCACCACCAAACGGTCACCCATGGCTTTAGCCTGAGCCAGATAACGTACGTGACCGGCATGTAAGAT
>JBLHHD010000104.1:0-7880 GCA_047614605.1 Alteromonadaceae bacterium | reverse complement strand
GATTAAACCCTGAAAGCTATTTCGAACCTACTATTTCGAACCTACTATTTCGAACCTACTATTTCGAACCTACTATTTCGAACCTACTATTTCGAACCTACTATTTTGCGTCTGCGTGGTAAGCCAAATGCTGATGGAAGCGGACAGTTAACTCGTCTGCCTGTGGGTTGATGTCTAAAGACTTGCAGAAGGTACGCAAGGTTTTATCAACGGTTTCCATGAACTTTCCATAACCTTTATTTTCGATATTTTTGTCGGTGGCTGCAAAAATAATCTGCGCATAATCAACCAGCTGCTCATCCGAAGAACGGCAAATGAAATCGTTTTTCGGTTGTTTGGGATCATAACCAAGCATAAATAACTCACCAATACGCTGTTCTGACTTTTTGTCACTGTTGCGAATAATCGGTGTGGTGCCGTTGGCAATAAACGCCCCGTTAAGCAAGTTATGTTTATGAGCCGCTTTTACGCAAGCTTCACCAAGCATGGCGTACAGTTTGGCGTAAGGGTGATCGGCAGACAGATTAACGTCAATCTGTTTAAGCATTCGACGGCTGATTGGTAAGCTGGCAATTACATAACTCATGGTGTCATGTTGCTCTGGCAAATTAAAATCAGCGGCCTGATAGCGGTTTTTAATCAATCGCAAGGTATGACCATTACTACCTTCAATGCCTTTGTCACGGGCAAATAAATCGTAAGTCAAATGCTGGTGATCACGTAATCGTACTGCGGCTGAAGGTAATTCAATGCTGGCGAAAAACGCGTTTAACATGTTGCTGACTTTTTGATGGTAAGCGGCGGCATTGATGCGGATACCTTCGCCAGTGGCCAAAAATAACAACGAAACTTTCTGTGCCCGACGGGTACCATCGAAATGGCTCTTGTATGACTGGTGATAAGCCGGGTTATAAAAAATTTCCATTTGCTGTTCGGTTTCCCAGCAACGGATCTCTTGGTTAAAGCGCACTCGGGGTAACTTATCATTGGCGATAAAGTGAACGTTTTCAAGACCAGCCTCTTCACAGGTGGTCAAAAACTGCTCCGACAGTTTTTGATAAAATCCCTGCCACGGTTTTAGTTTGTCGCTGCTGTTATTGTCTTTGAAATGAGCAAGCAGTTTGTCGGTGATCTTGAACTCAGCCAGTAAATACTGGTTATAACGGGAGTTCGACGGAAGATATACTTTATTGGCGGTACTGCGATGACGACTCATAATAGGTGCTCCTCGTTTTAAATGCCTGGCATAATTAGCCACTGGGTTTGTCGGCGCTATTCTAGGCTGATCGCTCGGGGATGGCAATAACAAAAGTGAATAATAAATCAGCGTTTATCCGTTATGGAAAATAGCCTCAAAATGGTTATAAGTTATTGATTTTGGTTATGTAAAGGGGGTAAAGGCGCGGGGCATAAACTGCCCCGGCAAGTTGATGTTACAAGGGGACTGTAAATATGATCTTAACGCTGGTAGTGCCAGCTAAGGCACTTTCATCAATATAGCCAATAGCTGCCGGGTCGGCGGCGATTATCTTGATTAATTCCTCAACCGTATCAACCACTGGTGGTGGCTGTTTTTTGCCCGAGAACATCATTTTTGACCAGTAGCTTTTTAATTTACGGCCTTCCTTTTTGACTACTTTGGTATAAAAAGCCTTGTGGGCAGGAGAATCGTTTTTTTGATCCAGTGGTACGGCTTTACCACCACCGGGATAAATGCCGGTTTTTCCCAGAAAAATTTGTTTCAGATCCTTGGCGGTTAATGTGGCGTTATTGGAAGGGTGGCTTATTACGACCACACCTGCAAAGGTTGCACTGGATAATGATAACCCGACAACGGCCATCGTTAGCAGCAGGAATTTGGAAATATTCTGTTTTATTATTTTCATTGTAATGTCCATTATAATGTTGGGCTTAAAAAACAACCGATAAGGCCATTCCTAGTTGATCCAGGTTACCATCATAATCCGGGGAAACTTTGGTCAGTAATCCGGTGGTACCAAACGAATTTACACCAAGCTCAGATTTGACATGTTTCCACTCAAATTTAAGCGCAGCATTTTCAGTAAAATCGTACCTCAGACCAATGGTGACACTTTCCTGGCTCAGATCGCCACTTTGACGGGCGGCCTCGACAGTGCTGATTAACCCGGCAAGCTCAGGTACGTCGGAAGGAAAAGGCGCAGTAATTTCAGGGCGGACATCCGACTCTTCTTTACTAAACGTGATGTGTGGCATCCACTCACCAAAGCGATAACCAAACGTGGCATAATAACCCGTGGCCTTTTCGGGTAATACTGAGCCATCAATATCTCGGCTGGTCCACTCACCAATCACCAAAACATTGCCTTCATCATAAGAAAAGCCCGCTTCAAGGAAGGTCACATCTTCATCGTGAGCATTCATTTGCTCTACCACATCCGGAAAGCCGTTAGCTAACAAGGCATCAAAAAGCCCTGAGGTAGTAGGGGTGTCTTCAAGACCCAGTGTCAGGCTGTGTTTTTCAACCATTAATCTGAACGTAAATGTATCGTCGGTGGCGTGTAAAATAATCCCGCGCATATTATCAAAGGTCAGATCCGCTTCTTCACCGGTAGTCGTCAGTCGGATACGATCATTAGACTGGCCAACAAACGGTTGAAAACGCACGGTATAATCGCCGAATTCACGATAATACAATAAGTCTACCCCGTTATAAATTGAGGTAGGCATACTACCGTAGGCTTCGATAGGCGGGGTGATCCAGGGGTAGGTATGGCCCACATCCAGATAATCTGAGTAGAAAAAATAGGGTAAACGCATTTTACCCGCACGAATGTCTAACGTGTCATTGATTTTGTATTTGGCAAATGCCCATTCGGCTTCAATATTGTAGTCATCAATACCACGACCAAGTAACTGGGTAGTAATTGACAAACGATCATCGACATCAACGGATAGTTGTAAACCAAACACCGACAAGGCATCAAACGAGGCTTCATCATCGACACCGGCCAAATTGGCCTCTTCATCAAGTTTGGCAACTGCTGCGGTTAAAAAACCATTAATATGAATGTTATCGCTGATGGCGGCGGTGGCCGCCTGAGTGTTGAAGAGCAGTAAAATAGCAGTGGAATAGCCTATTTTTTTAAGCATGGGTATTTCCTTGAATTATTGTTGATTATTTTTATATACGATACGGCACATGTGCGCTGTATTTCTACAGGCACATTTGCTAAGCGATAAACGATTTAAACGATGAATTGCTTGGTAACCCCATGTAATTTGTTGGACAAAACCTCTACGGACTTACTGATCTCGATTAAACGTTCAACTTGTTGTGATGAATCCTGAGCATTGGAGGTTATTTTATCGGTGGTAGTAACTATGCCTACCAAGGTGTTTTGTTGCTCCTCGGTCGCACTGGCGATAAGGTTATTCATATCATTGATGGTTGAAACACTTCTGGTTATTTCGTCAAGAGCATCACCGGTACGGCTGATTTGGGTGACACTTTGCTGGGCATGTACCTGGCTTTCGCCAATCACTGAAACCGCTTGTTGAGCGGCGTTTTGCAATTGGTTAATGGTATTTTGGATAGTCTCGGTAGATTGATGAGTTTTGGACGCCAGTGCCCGTACTTCATCAGCTACTACCGCAAAACCTCGACCATGTTCACCCGCTCTGGCCGCTTCAATGGCCGCGTTTAAGGCCAGTAAATTGGTTTGGTCAGCAATGCTTTTGATGACGTCGAGTACTTCGCCGACTTCAGAGCTGTCTTGCTCCAATTTTTTGATTACGTCTGCGGCGTTTTCTATGCCCACAGCCAAGTCGTTAATTGAAGCGACTGAGGTATTAACAATGTCCTGAGATTGCTTGGCCGCATTGTCAGCGCCATTAGCAGCAGATGCAGCAGCAGCGGCGCTTTGTACGATATGGTTAACAGTCTCTTTCATCTCATTCATTGCCATATTCACTTCTTGGCAATCATGGAGCTGATTTTGAATGCTGTGTTCGGTGATGTTGGTGATCTCCAGTAAATCTTTGGAAACATTAGACATTGGATCGGCTGTTTCAACCACTTGCTTGATGGTCGTTTGGAGCTTTTCAACAAAGGTATTAAACCAGTGAATAAGCGTACCCAGCTCGTCTTGACTATTAGAGCTGATTCGTTTGGTCAGGTCTCCATCGCCTTGGGCGATATCTTTGAGTGAGTAAACTACCCCACGCACATTTTCAACCACCATGGAGGCGATAACGATGGCGACAAAAATAAGGATCGCAACAGTCAGTACGGCAATGACGATACCAAATTGCAGGGAGCTTTGTGAGTCTTCATTAACATCAATAATGATGTTATTAAAGTGTTGGACACTGGATTTTTGAAAGTTATCGAGATTACTAGTCAGTGCTCTAAGGCTTCGATTCATCGCACTGGCATCAGGTGCCCCCGAACCTTCGATCACCTGAGTAGAGACTTTTTTGGCGATAATTAAATACGCGTTAAACAGCTGTTCGGTTTGATTGATTTGCCCGCTACTACCTGAAGACAGTTGTTTGAGCTTTTTAAAGTTAGCATTGATGTTAACAACAATTGGATTGATAAGGTCAATATCATCGGCCTCACCAACCACCACCGCAGTGTCCAAAGTGGTTTTAATTTTATCCACCAAGTTTTGATTGGCAGTGGCCAATTCGAGTAAAGGAAAGTGGGTATCGCGAATACTCCCTACTCGCTCTACATTTTTGAATGTGCTGGATAAACTGATCCATAGATAGAATGAAAACAATAAAATACTAACTACTGGAATGATTAATATTTTGTAACGAATTGATAGTGCTTTGAACAAAGGCATGAATGGCTGTCCCTCTAATAAACTGATTGCACGGAAATTTGTGACGCACATTAAACGCCGACAAGTAAGAGGTTAAACAGCATTGTCTCTAATGTCCAACTTTGTTTTGCCGCAATTTTAGAAAAGTGCGGGTTAATCCAGCAATGATCTACCGGAAAGGAAACTTTGCTGATAAATAGGTTAATTTGACACGGTTTAGCTGATCACCTGGCAGGGCTAAAACTAATCATTTAAATGCGTTAAGCATTTCAATAAATTAGAACGGTTCCCGACCACCGACCACCGATCCGCTTTAGCTCGCGTGGGATTTTGCAGTAGATATGCTAAAGTACCCGCCAGAATTAGCATACTCACTGACTTTTTTAGACTAAATGAGCAAAATACCCATGGTTGTTGCAAAAAAATTCTCACTTGCCCGCTTACTTGTGCTTGTATCTTTAATATTGCTTGCGTTATTACTAACATCAACTCTCATAACCGTTACCGCCCATGAGTATCATGAACCGATGGCTATGGTGAAAAGTGAGCGGAGAAAACCATTCACCACTTACCTGGGCAACGAAGGTTTGATGATTGTGGAGGGTGACAGCAAGATTTTATTCGACCCCTTCTTTGACAATGCGTTTAACACCTATCAGCTGGTGCCGACCGATATTCGCCAAGCGATCATGGCAGGCTTGTCACCGTATAATGATATTGACGTTATTTTTATCAGCCATGCTCATGGTGATCATTTCTCGGCCCAATATATGCGCCAGTTTTTAAAAAACCATCCCAAAACCAAATTGGTTGCGCCACAACAGGCGGTGGACTCGTTGGCAAAATTGCCAGATACCGCTGATTTAATGGCGCAAACAGTGGCCGTATCGCTGGATTATGGTGAAAAACCTTGGGTCTACCAGCTTAAAAATATCGCCATCGACGCAGTACGGATCCCCCACGCGGGTTGGCCGGGCAGGGCGACGGTTGAAAATATCGTGTTTAGAGTGACCCTTAACGACAAGGTAACGGTGATGCATATGGGCGATGCTGACCCGGATGACCGCCACTTTAAACCGTTTAAAGCGCATTGGGAAAAGCGGGTAACAGATACCGCCTATCCGCCTTACTGGTTTTTCTTGTCACCACAGGGTAATGCGATTATCGACCAGCGCATTAACGCCAAACAGGCGGTGGGTATGCATGTCCCAGTGAAAGTTCCCGCGCAGTTAAAAGCCAGTGGTAAAGCCTACTTTTCAATCCCGGGCGAGCAACGTCAAATCACTAAAAAATAAGAATCAAAATAAGGATAAATCAATGACCAATAATCCCCTTAAGGTCGTGGTGGGCTCGCTTAACCCAGTCAAAGTTAATGCGGTTAAAAATGCGCTGCAAATGGTATTTGCTGACAGCCAAATCGAATGTCAGGGAATGCGCGCACCATCGGAGGTGGCCGATCAGCCTATGACGGCAGATGAGACCCGTAAGGGCGCAATAAATCGGGTGAACTATTGTAAAGCACATTGTAAAGCTGATTTTTATGTAGCCATTGAGGGTGGCGTTGATCAGTTCGAATATGGTCCCGCTACCTTTGCTTATGTAGTGATCGCCAACCAAAGTAGGCAAAGTGTCGGTCGCAGTGCGATTTTACCCCTGCCGTCAATTGTCTTTAAAGCATTAGAGCAAGGCGAAGAGTTAGGCCATGTGATGGACAGATTGTTTAATACCGACAACATCAAACAAAAAGGCGGTGCAATAGCCCTGCTAACTAATGGCTGCGCAACACGACAAGGAAGCTATACCCAAGCGTTAATCCAGGCCATGGCCCCATTTTTATATCCTGAGCTTTTTGAACGCATTTGATTGGGGATCTATCCCTTGAAAACCATCCCCTTGAAAACCTAGTCAAACGACCAAATATTTAACCCTTGTTATATCGACTCCCCAAATTAACAAGGATAAACCATGCAGTACCAATGGATACTTTTTGATGCCGATGAAACCCTGTTTCATTTTGATGCTTATCAGGGGCTTAAATTAATGTTTTCGCGCTTTGATGTCGATTTTTCGGCGCTGGATTATGAGCAATATCAGGCGATTAACCAGCCGCTATGGGTTGGCTATCAAGACGGTAAAATGACGGCTGGGCAGTTACAGCACACTCGTTTTGTGCTCTGGGCGCAAAAGCTGGCGGTGTCAACCCAAACCCTTAATAGTGGGTTTTTGGCGGCGATGGGTGATATCTGTACCTTGCTACCTGGCGCACAAGCGCTGATTGATGCGTTAACGCCTAAGGTTAAAATGGGCATTATCACCAATGGCTTTACCGAGTTGCAAAGTGTGCGACTGGCACGAACTGGCCTGCAAGATACCTTTTTTCCATTAGTGATCTCCGAACAGGTAGGGGTTGCCAAACCTCATGTGGGGATTTTTGAACATGCCTTTTCCCATATGGGTCACCCGCCAAAAGAGCAAATTTTAATGGTTGGCGATAACCCCCATTCGGACATTCAGGGGGGGCTTAATGCGGGTATTCATACCTGCTGGCTCAATAGCAATAACCAGCCAAAACCCGATGGTATTGAACCTCATTACGAAGTCAGCTCGTTAGCTCAACTACAAAAGCTACTTATAAGGACGTAAAAATGAAATTAGATCATATGGTGATCTCGTTATCTGATATTGAGTCGCAAATTAACTTTTATCAAACCTTGTTACCCTTGGTAGGTTTTAGTCAAAAAAATAGCCGGGTGTTTGAGCATGTTGATGGTTTTGCAATCGAGTTTAAACAGGCTGAGGAAGTTGAGCATGGTTATCACCGTTACGGACCGGGGTTAAATCATCTAGGGTTTATGGCGGCTGATTTGGCTGAAATTGAACAAGTCGCCCAAACCATGAAAAATGCGGGTTTTGCAGTGGCTGATATTCAATCGTTTAGTAAGGCTAAGGCATTGTTTCTTAAAGACGCGGATGGCATGAGGATAGAAGTCGCTTGCAAGTTGTAGGCGCTGTATTTATGCCCGTTTATTTTGCCGCCAATACCGCTTCAATATTATCGACGCCAGTTAA
>JBLHHD010000103.1:0-8011 GCA_047614605.1 Alteromonadaceae bacterium | reverse complement strand
AAGGTCTTTGCCATAGGCCGTTTTACAATCACTGCCAGTACAGGAGATTTGTTCACGCACTTCGCTGAACACACTCAGGTCACCTTTATACAGTCCGGTGCTTTGTGGATTATTGGGTGTGTTGGCTGGCGTATCAAGATAATCACTGACTTTTTGTTTGCCGCCTGGTTCATTTTTTGCGTAAGACCCCGCCAGTGTCCAGCCGCCACCATCGGTGGTCATATCACAATAAGCATTATAAGCTGGGGCAGGACCGATACCATCCGGGTCAATGGCGTAAATGCCATCACCCGTGCTGTTGCCGCTGGCCAAAATCGACTGACAGGACGCGGGTTGACACGATGGACTTGTATCAGCCGTGGTGGCGACACCCAATAGTCGGTTAACGGTGTTTAAAGGCACGTTAGTTAGCACGCCGTCGTGCGTCTAATTAAGGAGTTTGTCGTTGACTTGAGCCACGCTACATACCGGATCATTACCTCGAATCACTGCAGCAGCACCTGCGACATGCGCTGCTGCCATCGGTGAGTGACTGATGGTATTGTTGGCGTTATCAGTGGTATGCCACAGCGATTTAATGTAAATACCAGGGGCATAAACATCAATACATGGGCCTGAGTTACTGAACATCGAAGCATCATCAGCTGCTGTTGCTCCGACTGATAATGCGTCAGTGGTTGCGCCCGGTGAATAGTTACAGACATCAGACCAAACATCACCACTGGGTACAGCATAAACAACTCCTGCTGCAATCGAGGCGGCCACTGCATCATTTAATGCCTGAGAAAATGAGGTGCTGACGCCAATGGTGGCGACTGCTGGAGACTGGTGATTATTGGTGACATACTCAATGCCTTCAATCAGTCCGGCTAAGGTGCCATTACCAGAACCATTTAAGACTTTAACGGCGTGTAAGGTGACGCCTGAGGCAACACCGTAAGTGGTACTGCCCACCGTGCCAGCCATATGAGTACCGTGGCCGTTGGTATCGTTATTACCGTCGTTAATATCAGAGGCGGTAAAATCCCATACCGCACGGCCATTAAAATCATTATGGCCGGTGTGAATACCGGTGTCGATGACATAGGCATGAACGCCGTTACCATGGCCTTCTGGGGCATAAACACCATCAAGAGGTAGCTGATTTTGGTCGACACGATCCAGGCCCCAGGAATCGACGCTGACGGTGGCCGTGCTGAACGTTGTTAGTGCGATGGTTTGGTTACTCTCGATGGATTTGACCGATGGGTCCGACGTTAATTTTGCTAACTGGCCCGCTGGTATCTTGCCTGCAAACCCTTTTATTCTAGAAAAACGCTGTAAAGGTTTGTCATTAAAATTGTGTTGCAGATGAATATTACGGCTAAAATTTTCGATGGTCTCATCGGGAGTATTGGCTTTAAACAGGACAATATATTCAGCAATACGTCGATCAGATTTGATGCCTGCAATGGCTATTGTTGAGCTTTTGGTTGTACTCGCAGCGCTGTCTTGCCCATTGGCTGGTGATTGCATTGTGGCTGCTGATACGGCGAGACTGACAAGTGACAGGCAAGCAAGTGGCAATAGTTTTTGAGCATCGGTGGCGTATTCCCTTTAAATTGATAGCGAATTGATTAAACTTTGGTCGCATAGTTTAGCTTAAGGGAACATGATGTCAATAGCGGTGAGTTAATTGGTCTGTTATGCCGATGTGCCGGACCACTGGGTAAAGAAAGTTAACGTTATGATAGATAAAGATTAGTACAGTTTTTAGCGGTTATATCAATAATGACCAAGGTTGATTTTTTTGTTTTATTTTTACCCTTTTCATCAAACTGTCCTATGCTTACCTCTTTAGTATGGGTCCTAGTAAAGCAAAACGACAAAAAGGACAATGAATATGCAAAGTGCTGTGCGGTTTGGTTCAACGATGGTATTAATGCTGGTGATCGTAATGGTGGCTATCATAGCCATTTTTGTCCTGTTTGAACAACAAAGTACGTACTGGATCAGTACCGTTGCCGAGGACTCTATGTTCACTGGTGGCGTCTGGTTATTGGCGGTGTTTCTTGTTGCTGCACTTGCCTGCGATATTGTACTACCCATACCCTCCAGCATCGTAGCAGTCATTGCGGCCACTACTTTAGGGTTTTGGTTTGGTGCCGGGGTGATCTGGCTGGGGCTGATGTTGAGTTGTTGTGCAGGTTACTTCATTGGTGCCAGTTCAGGTTCTTTGGTCCTGCAACGATTTTCTAACCATGAGGACTTGGCCAAAGCCCAAACACTGGCAGAAAAAATAGGCCCAGGGGCCTTGGTGGCTTTGCGCGGAGTGCCGGTATTGGCCGAAACCTCGGTGATCGCAGCTGGTATGGTCCGTTACCCCTTACTGTCTTTTATGCTGATTTGTGCGCTTGCCAATGCTGGATTGGCTGTTGCTTATAGTTGGACGAACCGCTATCGCGGAGAAAAAACATCATCGCCAAAACTAATCTAAAATGTAACTTCACATTCTAATATCGATTGGGTGAATCCACCCACGGTTATTAGGTTGCACCGATCATTTTTTCGATGAAAAAAATTTGACCATTAATCATAAAATGGCTTAAAATTAGCACTAATGAACAAAATCACCGATTTTCACAAGCACTCGCTAACCCCTTCATTTTTCAGGTTATTATCTCAATAGCCGAATTCAAAAAGATATTTTTCTAATTGCAAAAGCTATGCCACAACCGGGTTCGTCCAACAAACGGTTCAGATTTTGGTTCGCTCCGCTCACAAAATCTAACCTTATTCGTTATGTCGGTGCTCAGGCCAGTGCGAAGGATTCATTTTTGCTGGTGATATTGGCCAGCATGGCAGTACCCGTCGGGGCCTGGTTAATCAAATTAGGCTGGCAATATCTGACCCAAACCGCGCTGGGGCCGACAAGTGCTGCTAATAGCCCATTCTCTATTCAACGCATAGACGCTAATTTCAAGTTATCACACCATTATCCGGTATTGTTTGAAAACCAAGTGTTTGATTGCGCCAATTCGGTGTTGTGTGGCGTACTTAATCAACACAAACAGGACCGCCAGCAGGTTTTTGTGTATGTCGATGATGGAGTTAATAAAGGTAACCCTCAATTGTGTCAACAAATCAGTACTTACTTTCAACACCACCGGAGCGAGTTGACACTGGTGGCTCCACCTCAAGTCATTGCCGGGGGCGAGGCAGCCAAACAGTATAGCCAAATCGAACAAATGTATCAGCAAATGTTACGTCATCAACTGGACCGTCACAGCTGTGTATTGGTGGCGGTGCAGTACTTGATGCGGTTGGTTTTGCCTGTGCAACTTTTCATCGGGGGGTGAAATTGTTGCGAATGCCCAGTACGGTGCTGGCTCAAAATGACGCCGGGGTTGGGGTTAAAAACGGCTTTAATTTCTCGGATACCAAAAACCTGATTGGCACTTTTGCACCGCCTGTAGCGGTGCTTAATGATGCTTCGTTGTTAAAGTCATTGTCGGCCAGAGACCGCCGGGCCGGGTTGGCTGAGGCGGTCAAAGTGGCCGCCATTCGTGATAAATCATTTTTTGCCTGGATGGAAGCGCAAGCTGGACCATTAAGCCTCTTTGACGAACAGGCCAGTCAATACGCCATCGCCCGCTGCGCTCAATTACATTTGGGCCAAATCACACGGGCAGGTGATCCGTTTGAAACTGGTAGTGCCCGACCCCTGGATTATGGTCATTGGAGCGCTCACAAACTCGAAGCCATGGCTGGTTACAGCATTCGCCATGGTGAAGCCGTTGCTATCGGTATGGCTTTGGACGCTCGTTATGCGGTTATTGTCGGTATGCTCAATGAAAGCCAGGCTAAGCGACTGGTCAAGCTGCTGGAAAAGCTGGGTTTTACCTTGTGGCACGAGGCCCTAGATACCCGCAATGAACACAATCACCCCTCGGTTTTTGCCGGTCTGGAAGAATTTCGCCAGCACCTGGGCGGTGCATTATGCGTGACCTTGCTCAGTGAGATAGGTATTGGCAAAGAAGTCAACGTGATGGATGAAAAGGCTTTGCTCGACGCCTTGGATTGGCTCAAACAAAGGGCAAAAGGCGTAGAACGATCGCAGCCTGAAATGCCTTGCATCACTGCCACTGAGGGATAACTGAATATGGCAATAAAAACGCTACTGATAGTTGGAAGAGTCTCTAATTTACCAACTGTTTGGACCAACATTCTGGCGGCAGCCATATTGGCTCAAGCCGGGTTGAATCCAACGCTGGCAGGAGGTTACCCTGAGCCTGTGTTGTGGTTGGGTACTCTGTTGGCCTTGTCGACAATGTATTTGGGCGGAATGTTCTTAAATGATGCTTTTGATGCCGATTGGGACAAACAGAATAACCCGTCCAGACCGATTGCCGCCGGACAGATTTCAGCGCGAACCGTTTGGGTTATCGGCATTGGACTGGTGTTATTTTCCGTAATAATCATTGGCTATTTGTATCAGTCGACATTAGTCCAACAATACAGCATAAACCGCTATCAGCAACATTATGGTTGGCTGGCCGGGGTTTTGCTGGCGTCAACTATTATTGCCTATAACGCCTGGCACAAACAATTTGCCCACAGTGCTTTTATCATGGGGGCGTGCCGCTTTGGGGTTTATCTGGTGGCCGCATTATTGTTGGCTGAATTGACCTTTAAAGTGACACTGGTGGCACTGTCACTGTTGTTGTATATCGCCGGACTGACCTATTTGGCTCGCCAGGAACACCTCAACAAGATAACCCGGCTGTGGCCGTTATTATTGCTCTTTTCTCCTGTGGCTGTCGCACTGTTGTCAGGTTTTGATTCTTTATATTTTTGGCTATATTTGGTCGGTTTTGTTGGCTGGGTGGTTAGTCGCTTGCGTTTTGTACTTGGGGCACAACCGCCCAATGTCAAAGCCTGCATCGGTGGCCTGTTGGCGGCTATTCCATTGCTTGACGGTTTGATGCTGGCCAGTGTTGATGCGTTGATACCCAGCCTGATTTGTTTATTAGTTTTTTTTATCATCCCCGGTTTGCATCGGTGGGTGAGTGGAACTTGAGCTTGACACTTTTATTTGAATTACCAAAAGTACCATATTTATCTTTATTCGATCACCCAACTGGCCTTAGTCAGGCAGGCGATTAATCTCAAACAACAATGTCCACAGGAGTAACCACTATGGAGCAGTTGTTTACCGTGCTGTACAGCCAGCTACCTGACAGCGGCGCAGACTGGCTAAAAACTGTGTTGGATCAATTAGTCACTAATAATGATAAAAACGTTATTGACGATTATCTGAAATACAGTGCTATGGCCAAACGCAAATTGGGCGCGACACTACTAACCGATTTTCGGGGTAACACTGCGTGGCGCGTGGATGAGGCTGCACGTTTGCTGCTGTTGACCAAATTGCTGTCAGTTTGTCCGCCCGGGGATGCGCCTGAACGTATCAAGATGGCTTTTAAATTTGGCGATGAAAGTGAACAAATCACCATCATCAAAGGACTGTCATTGATTGATAAGCGAGGCGCATTACGAGATTTGGCGATCTCAACTGGCAGAACCAATAGTATCAACCTGTTTGCCGCCATTGCGCTGAACAACGATTATGCAAGCCAACATTATGAGCAAAGCGCTTATCACCAGCTGGTACTCAAAGCGCTGTTTATGGATCTGGACATTGGTCAGATGGCAGGGCTACATCAGCATCTTTGCCCGCAATTGTCAGCTTTGGCGATTGATTTGGTCAATGAACGTCTGGCGGCTGGGAGGCAACCTCCCGGGTCGGTTTGGTTGGCGATAGATGTTAGCCATTTGAACGCAACCGATAAGATCACTTACCGCCGTTTTACCGGCGATAGCCAATAATAATGATTACAGGAATATATCATGCACTATTTTGACCCCCATATTCACATGGTTTCACGCACCACCGATGATTACGAGCGAATGTATGCTGCCGGTATCATCGGGGTGATTGAACCCGCCTTCTGGCAGGGCCAGGCCCGCACTTCTGTGGGTAGTTTCGTCGATTATTTTGATATGTTGATTGGCTGGGAACGGTTTCGTGCCAGTCAGTTCGGCATTCGCCATTACTGCACCATGGGACTTAACCCTAAAGAAGCCAATGACTTGTCTGTGGCCGAGGAAGTGATCAAAGTTTTACCCCGCTATTTAGCCAAAGATGGAGTGGTTGCTGTGGGGGAGATCGGTTATGACGACATCACCCCCGAAGAAGACCGATTTATGGCTCAGCAGATGGAGTTGGCGATGGAATTTGAACTGCCAGTATTGGTGCATACACCCCACCGTGACAAAATCGGTGGCACTAAACGTACCATTGCGTTGATCAAAGAAGTCGGTATTCCCGAGCACATGGTGATCATCGACCATCTCAATGAGCAGACCCTGCCATTGGCGTTGGAAACCGATTGTTGGCGGGGTCATTCGATTTATCCCAATACCAAAATGTCAGAGCAACGTATGGTGGCGTTATTGCAAAAATACGGCACCGAAAAAATGGTGGTTAACAGTGCAGCCGACTGGGGTTGTAGTGATCCGCTTAAGGTGCCAAAAACCGGTGAGGTGATGAGGGCCGCCGGGTTTAGCGAAAACGACATTGAAAAAGTGTTGTTTGACAATCCGATCGCTTTTTTCGCTCAAAGCGGGCGAATTAGCAAGGAGGAGGTCACCACCCCAATTAAAGTTGACCAAACCCGGTTATGGCAAGAAAACTCAGCCCTCAGGGGTCAAGAACCTGTGGTAGAGAGCTGATACAACGATGACATTCCAAGCAGCGGATATCGCCTATTGCAGCAACGTTCATGCGGGTGAAACGGTGGCTGATATTATCGATAATCTCAGCCGTTTTATCGAACCTGTCTGTCGAGCACGGGGCTTGGATAGCATGGCTACCGGTTTGTGGATAAGTGGTGCTGCGGCCAGCGAGTTAAGGGAAACCCAGGTGCTGGCCGATTTTAAACAGGCACTGGCGCAAGCAGGTTTGCGACTGACCTCAATCAATGGATTTCCTTATGGCGACTTTCATCAAGAAAAAGTCAAAGATGAGGTTTACTTGCCCGATTGGTCAGACCCGGTCAGGTTGCATTACAGCAAAAGCCTGGCAGCGCTCTTGGCTGCCTGTTTACCCGATGACTGTCCAATTGGGGCTATTTCGACGTTACCGCTGGGTTACAAAGCGCATTGGAGCGAGCACAAACAACAGGCCGCCATTAGCCATCTGACAGAGTTGATGAATTACCTCATCAAACTTAAACAGCAAACCGGCAAGCATATTCAAATCTGCCTGGAAATGGAACCCGATTGTGTGCTGGAGTCGACTGACGAGCTGATTGAGTTTTTTTACAATCAGCGCTTTGCTAATCATTTGGCGGTCTGTTATGACGTTTGCCATCAAGCGGTGATGTTTGAAGACGCCTTTGATGCTTTGGCTCGTATTGCTGCTGCCAAAATTCCTATCGGAAAAATTCAGTTGTCGAGCGCTTTGAAAGCCCATTTTACCAGACAAAATACCAGCTTGCTTGAACTGCTGGGGCAGTTTTGTGAGCCTAAATACCTCCATCAGGTGAAATATCAAAATGCGCAGGGGCAGCTCAAAACTTGTGCTGATTTGTCGGTTGCACTGCAAGGTAATATACCCCAGACAGACTGGCGAGTTCATTTTCATGTGCCAATTAATACTGAACAGCTGGTCCACCCACAATTGCAAACCACCCGGGACGACTTGCTGCGAGTTTTTGACTTTTTACGCGAATATCCATCGGTCAGGCCCTGCCTCGAAGTCGAAACTTATTCATGGCAGGTGCTGCCATTACAAATACGGCCACAGGATGACGCTGGTTTGATTAGCGGGATTGTTAACGAGTTACGTTGGGTCGAAACCGAGCTGCAACAGCGGGAGCTACTGAATAGATGAGCAAAACAACTCCTTTGGTCGTGATTGATATTGTTGGTTTAAACGCGTCAATGTTAGGTGATCATACGCCTAATT
>JBLHHD010000102.1:0-8035 GCA_047614605.1 Alteromonadaceae bacterium | reverse complement strand
GACTAAAACGCCGTAAATTTAACGGCTTTGAGAACACTTCAGTTCTCACGGGTTGCTCACCCTCTAACCATTCGGCGCGCTAGGAGCTTGTCCGAGAATAGGGCTAGTTCTGAGGGAAAGCGGGTTTGAGATCGTTTTCGCGGTTTTTTCAGGCGAATCGTTTGACTATTTAACTGGGAAAAGCGCGTAAAATAGCCAAATCCAGATTTTCCTCAGTCGAGTCTCATTCTCGGACAGGCTCCTAGGGTTAATTTACAGTAACAGTAAGAAACGTCTACAAGCAATTTCAATAAAAGTGCAATAAAAGTGCAATGAAACCCACTAAAAAGTAACAAGTGATTTCAAAGGCGGTCAAACCTTTGGCTCAATTCAGCTATTAATAAAAAAAGCATAAAGAATAGCTTTTTTAAAAATGACAAAATGACGTAGCTCGACTAAAGTCATCATTACACTCAGACAAAAACGTTCAACGCAGTAATCATGTATGTGTCCCAACTTAAAATCGCAATCACCCTTTTGTTATTCAGCCTATCCAGTGCTACCTTTTCCCATGAAGTTGACGAGGATATTTATTCTTTGTCGATAGAGCAACTCATTGATATGCGTATCGAAGGGGCTTCGGGTTTTGAAGAAAAAGCCAGCGAAGCCCCCACCCCCGTAACCATTATCACCGAGCAGATGATTAATAACGCTGGAGTATCGTCCATTCGCGACTTGTTAACCCTGTACGTGCCCAGTTTTACTCAAGTCCAAGATCAAAATGAATATAATGTCGCCATTCGCGGCATTTATACCTCGTCACAGCAAAAGTTTTTGGTGTTACTCAATAATCACCGCTTAAATAGCCGGGCTTATTCGATGGCCAACCCAGATCACGCCATTAGCCTCGAAAAAGTCCAGCGTATTGAAATCATTCGCGGACCCGGCTCATCGGTTTATGGCAATGTTGCCCTGACCGGGGTGGTTAATGTGATCACTAAAGACGCCCATCAAGCCCCCGGATTAAGCACCTCTGTTGAGGTCGGTAATTATGGCTACCGCGATTTTTACCTCCAGTATGGCGGTTATGGTCCTACCTTGGATTATTTTGGCTGGTTTAAGTTTATTCAGACCGACGGCGAACCCTTTACCATCAGCCCACAAGATGACTACTCACCTACTCCACATGATTTTGCTGTCACTACCCGGCTAGATGCCTTTAACAGTGAGCCTTCAATAGACAGCGGTATCACCCTGGATTTTAGCAATGATGTGTCGATGCTGCTCAACTACCGCCAAAGCCATTACCGTGAACCACTAACTGCCGGGGCTATTTCGGGCGAGGCTTATGTACTGAATAGCGTCTCAAACGTTAATGGGGTTGCCCCAGGAACACAGTCGAGTTGGCTCCATAGCTTGATTAAAAAAGACTGGCATTTAGGCGATGCCAATAAGTTATCGCTCAAAGCTTATTACGACACTAACGAAATTTCCGGACCGGTAATGACTCAGGGCCTGACCAGCAGCTTTGTTGATGTTGCCTGGAAGGAATATGACTATGGCATCAATGCCAAATGGCTCCAACCGTTTGGCGACAACCTGTTGATGATGGGGGTTGATTACGATAAAACCAAACTGTGGTTCAGTCAGGCAATCGCGGGTGCAAATGGGGTGATTAATGGGGTGCTACTGTTTGACGGTGAGCCCGTATTACGCCTGGGCAGTGAATCGACTGCATCGGTCTATCTGCAATATAAGTACTGGCTGAGTGACCAATGGCTAATCAACGGCGGCTTTCGTTATGATAATAAAGACCGCCTCACGGGCCCCGGAGTCAGCGAAATAAGCCCCCGCGCCGCAGCCATTTATCAAGGCTCTGATCATACCGTCAAATTCTCTTATTCACGTTCGTTTGTTGATCCGCCTTACTGGAATCGTTATTCAAAGTTTCGCTCTTTTCGCGGCTCAACCAATCTTAAACCAGAGATTTTAGAGTCTTACCAAATTACCCCCGAGCTGGTCTTTTTTGACAAGCGATTGCAGGTAAGACTCAACCTGTACGCCAATGAATATAAGGAGGTGGTTTTTCGCCGCACCACAGCCACCCGTGACCAGCCGTTGTTTGTCAATTCGGGTGGGTTAAAAAGCCTCGGTTTTGAGCAAGAGCTGAGCTGGCAAGCCGACCCGTTTAAATTTCGGTTTATCGCCAGTCATTACAACGTCACCAGTGTCGAAGGCTACAGTGCCGATGATAATGAAATATTCAATATTCCCCGCACTCAGTTTAACCTGATCATGGATCATCAGCTCACCGAGCAACTGTCCTATCAGCTATCGGCCAAATATTTAGGCAATCGCCGCTCGCCGATTAATGTCGCGTTAAATAACATCCCCGTTGCAGACCCCTTCCCCACCCAAGGTGTTGACTTTTTCGACCTGGATAACCGCTTAAGTCATGTCTACCTGTTTAACCTCAATTTACGCTGGAAACCCAAGGTCTGGCCTGTTACTCTGACCTTCAACGCGCAAAACCTGTTTGATAAAAATTGGCAGCAAGGCGGCAGTGTCGTCCATCCTTATCAACAAACAGGCCGCTGGTTTAAATTTGGACTCGAATACCCATTTAATTAGCCTGCCAAGACCTTCTTTTGGAGTGATATATGAACCTGTTTTATTTTGATCGGGGGCCGCTATTGGCCGTTTTTGCGATCATTGCTTTTGTTTTTGTGGTCACCTATTTACTCAGCCGCCAATCCGTCAAATCAACCCGCCTGGTGGCCAGTTTGTTACTGGCGCTGTCTACCCTGTTTTGTATCGAAACTTTATGGCTAACCTGGCATTTAATCCCTGATGCAAGTTACGCCCAAGGCAAGGTTTTTGGTCAGGCCAGTGGAGTGCTACACGACTGGGTTTCTCAGGCTTCAATCAATATCGGTGATTTATACTTTTCTTGGGTACTTGTGCTGTGCTGTATCGTCAGTGCTTATTTTGTTCGTCGTTCTGGCCCAAAAAAGAATCACACCCACCAGCGGGAGTTTTACGATCACTTTGCCGGTAACGCCGCCGTTGCCGTGGTATTGACCAGCATCTTTTATATCTATATCGCCATTCCGGCCTATTTTGAGAGTAACGTCGAAGTGCTCGACAAGATTTTGTTTCGCGGGCCAATCCCTTATATCACCGTCGGTTTGTTCTTTTGGGTGATGCTTAATGTGGTGTTTTTGGCTCGGCGAATTATTTTTCAGCGCAAACAGGATTTTGATATTCAAAGCAGCTTTGACAATCATCAGCAGTCTGAGGCTGACAACGACGACACTGCAATAGATACTGCAATAAACAGTGCTATAAGTAGCGCCAGCCACCAATCGACACTCAAATGGCGAATTGAAGAGATTGGCAAAATCAAACTAAAAACCAGCCTTAATTTATCTGAATATGCCCAGTTGGTTGACCAGCAATCTGAAATGGAACGTGAAGAAATTGATGTGTCGATGCTCTATTTGCATACGGCAATGTGGGCTATTCCGGTGCTAGGGTTTTTAGGCACGGTGTGGGGTATTGCCGAGGCAGTTGCCAATCTTATTCCGCTGATGAAAGGGTTGTCGGCGGCTAACCTTGGTGGCGGTCAGTTGGCCGATGCACTGGCCGGATTAGGCGTTGCATTTGACACTACATTGGTTGCCCTGTCGTTGAGTTTGCCCGCGATGGCGTTGATTTCGTTACTCGAAAAAACCGCTTATGAGGATATGCTGGTGCGCAACCGGATCATTTTACGTCATGTCCAGCAGCTGTAAGGAAACCTCTGATGGCTAAAAAGCGCGTAGATCGCAAACCCAAAGAGCTGCCGTCATTTCCGATGCTGCAAATGTTTGGCGGCTTAATTGGTGTCTTGCTGGTGATTGTGGTGATCTCGGCGATTAATGCTCAGCAAACCCGTAACAACCAAATCAAACCCGACAACATTGTCGGTATTCAGATGGTTGACCTGTCAGCCAAACCGCAAATTAAACTGTTTTTATACCCGGATTATGTGCTGATCGCACAAACTGGACAAAAAGTGCCGCTGAATTTACTGATGCAAAAAAACAACCCGATGACCCGTTATCTACGCCCTTATTTACCCCAGATCAACCGTAAAAAAACTGAACTGTTTATCATGTTATACCCTAATGCCAACCGTACTATGTTTGCCATGCGGCAGTTGTTTTCGCGCATTAATGCCCATTATTTTAATTTGTTGCTGCTCAATAAAGAGCTTATCCAGCAATTGATTGAAACGGAGTAAGCCCCTTGAGCAACAAACCTTCTTATGGCGTATTTTTGGTGGATATTTTTGCCTCCAGTGTCGGTATTTTTATCCTCGTCAGCTTGTTATATACCTTAGCCTCAGCGCAAACCACCTCTCATGAAACCATGGTCGAACGTTTCAAAACGCTGGTAAAACGCGACAAGGTGCCCGTCCACCGTTATTTTGTGCCTCATCAAAAAGAACCGTTGCATGACTGGGGGGTTAGGGCCGCTTACGCCAGGGAGCAAAAAGAAGCGCTGATTTTACTGCTGCGTGACAAGGTATTGCTGTATCACACTAACGAAGTGCTGAGCATTAGCCAGATCATCGACAGTGGCAAAATTCGTCAGTATTATCAAAAATACAACCGTCAGGGGCGGCTGTTTCTCGAAATTCATTATAACGATGCTTACCACGCCCTTAACGCTAAAATTCGTCAGGCATTGCCGCAAAATGTGCGTTTATGGTCACACTGGGCCTATAACGCCGGTAATATTCGCAACCCCAACCCAACCGCCCAAGAACTACTGAGAATGCGTCTGGGAGGTAATAACTCAAACAATGACGGCTCAAATAATGGCGAAGGGGGTTCAACTCAGGGTAGTGGTCAACAAAGTGGCGGTTATGGGGTTGGCAGTGAAGGTGACGAGCAATCTGGTGATGGCACAGGTCAATCTGGCGATGGTTCTGGGGAATCAGGTGATGGTACCGGGCAATCAGCCGATGGCACTGGTCAGCCTGGTGATGGCACCGGGCAATCAGCCGATGGCGACCAACTGGGTGAAGGGCAAGGTGAAGATGAAGGCAGTGTTGCCGAATTCATTGCCGAGCAACAACAAAGCAATTCAGACCAATTTAATCCCAACGATCAAGGTTTTGCACCGGGCACCGATCAAGCAATCGATGATCAGCCTTTTGACACTCAACTCGATGGTGAATCAGCAGAACAAGCGGATGTTGGTTCAACTCAATCGAGTGACGGCGTTTGGCCGCGAAAAAGTGCTGATCCCAAAGCCATTAACAACCGCTCCCCCAACCCGGACGATGTTCAGGCTCAGGTGAGTGAACTGTTAAATCAAAGCCGTAACGATGACAAATTTGTTGAGCATTTTCTTACCGACAATTCGCCAACAACCGACTTAACGACTGATAACATTGCCGATGAACAAATTGAACTCGCCACTGAACAAGCCAAAACCTATATTCAAAAAAATGCTTTTTTAGCCATTCCGCTGTATTCGCCCATTCATCATTTTATGCTTGATGTGCGTATCCCCGGTTATGCCTTTGAGAGTTATTACATGGATGCGGTACGCTTTAAGCTGCTTAAAGATCCCAATCACAGTGCTAGCAGCACCACACTCACGATAGCCCGGGGCGACTATATTGTGCCGGTTGACACACCAACCAACCGGGGTAAGCCAGCCAACGAACCTCGCTGGGTACAAGTTAAAATCAACACAGTACAACAAGCCGACCAGCCTAAAACGGGCTGGTTATATGGTTTAATGCAGGGTGAAGTATTTATGATGCAGGTTTACCACAATGCCATTCAAAGCCCGCTGAAAAATGACGGTAAGTACTGGTTTAAACAACCGCAACATAACGACAAAAGCCAAAAGCTGCTTGATCACTCCACACCACCAGCCACTGTTGAGGGTCAATAATGACGTTGCTAAACACCACTTTGCCCACCACCAAGTTACCAGTAATGATCAGTTTGCTAGTGCTGTTTATTGTGTTGGCAGTCGCCCTTTTGCGAGAGTTTAGCTATAGCGATGAAGGTATGGTGCATTTTAACGCCACCACCAAAACCCTTGGCGGCGAGTCTCATCCTTTGCTCAGCGACTTAAGAAGCAAACCCAAATTACATCTTGATGATGTGCTTGGCTCACTCGGTAACAGCACCCTGTTCACACCCAAGCAACGACTGTTTGTTAGCCGCCACGAAGTCACCAATGAGCAGTATCAGTACTTTTTGCGCCAAATTAGTGCGATACCCACTTCAATTTCGCAGTTTGCTCCCCCGGGCACGCCAGCGGAACATAACTTTAGGCCCTTGTCGCTCAAAGACATAAAATATAACGGTGACAAGCAACCCATCATTAATATCGACTGGCATGATGCCCATGCTTTTTGTCAGTTCATTAACATGCGTTTGCCCACTGGCGACGAATTTGAAGCCTTATTTGCGTTTGAAGCGGGTTTACGTCAGCCCCAAGAATACGATCACCCTTTGAAGCAGCAAAGTGACGACTTAGCCAATAAGTCTGCCTACGGTACCGAAGGTCAGCAGATCAGCGAAGAGATTATTCCCCGAGAGGTTGCCAGCTACAAAAGCAGTCAGGGCATTTTTGATGATGTCATTGGCAATGTGATGGAGTGGATACAACCCAGCGAAGGTCGTCATTTTTTAATGGGTTATTCGTACAAACAATACAGCGACGAGCAAAAGGTGTTTTATCCTTTTAAACGCCATTACACCGGCGCTGATACGGTCGAAAATGATTATGGGTTTCGCTGTGTTTATGCCGTTAGCAACCCTGACTTTTTGCTCGACACCAGCAAACCACCAACCCTGTCAAGAAACGGCGTAAACTGCTATAAAACCAGCGATCATATCAACGACCGCCAATTTGCGCTAACTACCCAAGCCAACCAATTGTTTACCCGGGCAATAAACGTTTTTCCTGAGCAGTTATGTGAGTTACCCAACAAAACCTATCAACTAGGCCCCAAAGAGCCACCGGATACGGTGGATATGATCCATAAAAACCGCCTCGGTTATGCCTTTTATTTACTCGGTGACGAACCCCAAAGCGTTGATATTGCGGGTTATTGGTTAGATAAAAAAGAAGTGTCGGTCAACGATTACGCCGCATTTGTCGATACATCCAAAGCGGGTAAGCAACTGGCCAGCCACCCAGAAGCCCCGGATGAGCCTGATCACACCCCGCTCAATTGGATAGAGCAGCTTAATCAAAACCCGTTGCCTGTCACCGGCGTAAACTGGTGGAGTGCCTTTGCCTATTGCAGTTGGCAAAATAAACGCCTGCCTTTTGCCAGCGAATGGGAAAGTGCCGCCAGAGGCGACGACTCACGAGTATATGCATGGGGTAATGACAGCAGTGCCATCCAAACGCCGGATATCACCCCACAGGGCATAACAGGGCTAACCCGTAACGTCAGCGAATGGACCGCCAGTTTTGTATTAGGCTCCGATGCCGCCATAGTCAAAGGCGGCAGCGAGTTTTTCGACTGGCCAGTCTTTGGCCGGGCCTACGCTCAGCTTAAGCTGCCGCGTAATACTAAGTCGTCCGCTGTTGGTTTTCGCTGCGCTCGCCCTTCTCGGGGGTGAGTTTTTTGGGGTAGGTATTTTCACGTATTTTGGTGCGCAGGGAACTATAAAAAAAATTTCAAGCCAACTCATGTGCTACCATCTACCTTAATTGACGGTTGCCGCAAGCCACCAACCAACATCGTACACGCGAACCACAAAATTCCGAACAACGGCAACGTCATTCCTTATATGGAATGACGAGGCAGTTTTGTGGGTCGTTAAGGACGGTGTTTAATGAGCGCTGTTTAGGGGGTGGTTTTATTTTGTGAGAGTGCAACGTTCATCAATGAACAAAGCAGTGCAACGCACATTAGTTTTGGTGCGCAATGCGGCATCCTACGAGCAAAGCCATCTTTTAAACAAAGCACAACCAAGCACCAGCCGAAATGTTGGACCACCGATATGTCAGACCACACAACACATAAAAA
>JBLHHD010000101.1:0-8079 GCA_047614605.1 Alteromonadaceae bacterium | reverse complement strand
CAACTACTGCTGTCTGTCTCTAAAAGATTAGAGGTAGAACTATCTGGTCATTGTATTCTGGCCCGTACTGGTGCCGATGTGTTTGGTATTGTTGGTAATTGTGATTATGTTAACGAAAAGAAATTACTGTCACTATTTGTCAAACCGTTCAGGGCTGGTGATCATACTATTCCAATTAACGCTACCATCGGTTTTTGTCGTCGAAAACAGGCAGGCAATACCGGCCTGGCAATAATGAAGCAAACCTATATTGCACTGAACCGGGCGAAGAAAAACGTCAGTGCGCGTTGTGAATATTATCAACGTGAAATGGAAGAACAAACCGCTTGGCGATTGGGTATGATCCGCCAGCTACGAATTGACTTTAATGATGAAAAGCTTGAAGTCTGGTTTCAGCCGCAGATCAACCTGCAAACCGGGCAGTTTATTTCGATGGAAGCCTTGTTACGCTGGCCGACTGACGATGGTGGCTATATTTCACCAGCGGTGTTTGTGCCGCTGGCCGAGTATTGTGGCTTGATCCTTGAAATTGGCGACTGGGTGCTAGAAGAAGCTTGCAAACAGCTGGTCAGGCTCGACGAGCTGGGATTAAGTCATATGCGGGTGGCAGTAAACGTATCGATGCCACAATTCAGGCAGCCTGGTTTTGTTAAACGAGTGGTTCAAACCATCAACAAATACCAGATAGAGATGCAAAGGATTGAACTGGAGATCACCGAAAGTGTGGTTATGGATGAACCCCAAATGATGATCCAGGTGTTAAAAGAATTAAAAAGCCATGGGATAGCGATTGCCATTGATGATTTTGGTACCGGCTTTTCATCAATGAGTTACCTGCAACAATTACCGCTGGATCGAATTAAGGTTGACCGGGCATTTGTCATGGACATTTACAAAGCCAGTGGTTCGATACTGGCAGAGACAATTATTAATCTGGGTCAAAAGCTGGGTTTACACACCATAGCCGAGGGTATAGAAGAGCCGGAGCAGGAGCGTATTCTCAAGCAATTAGGCTGTGAAGAAGCGCAAGGTTTTATGTATGCCAAACCGTTGCCCCGTCAAGACCTGGAGCCGTTTTTAGTTGAAGCTCATCGCAAGGCATAATTAAACATAATCGCAAGCGATAAACAACAAAAAAGGGGGCCACATTACGTGGCCCCTCTTTCTAATTTAAACGTTAGCTGCGTCTATTTAGCTGCGTCTATTTAGCGGCCTCAAAAGCAGACACAATCTCAGCTTTGGCTGCTGCGGCATTAGCCCAACCGTCAACTTTAACCCATTTACCCGCTTCAAGTTCTTTGTAATGCTCGAAGAAATGCTTGATCTGGTTTTTTAACAGCTCAGGTAAGTCTTCAACGTCTTTTATATCGTCATAGATTTTGGTTAATTTACTGACTGGTACGGCAACAATCTTGGCATCTTCGCCAGATTCATCAGTCATTTTCAGTACGCCAACAGGGCGACATTTGATCACCGAACCGGCCAACAATGGATATGGAGTAGGGACAAGTACATCAACAGCATCACCATCAGGAGACAATGTTTTGTTAACGTAACCGTAGTTACAAGGGTAAAACATTGGTGTGGACATAAAACGGTCAACAAAAATGGCGCCTGAGTCTTTATCAACTTCATATTTGATTGGATCGGCATTGGCTGGAATTTCGATGATCACGTTAATTTCATCTGGCAGATTACTACCTGCTGGTACGTCGTTTAAACTCATGGGTTTATCCTTGCTAATTGGTTTTTAGGTTTATTTGGCATTCATTATTAGGGCGAACCGTCGCCCTTTCAATGTTTTATTTTATTTATACTGCTATTTATACTGGAATAGATAGTACTGGCTTACGCGGGCTTATGATAACCCACACAGGTTTCAACTTCGTCTTTAGAACCCATCACCACAGCAACCCGCTGGTGAATATTCACCGGTTTGATATCCATGATCCGCTCATAACCAGTTGAGGACTCACCGCCAGCCTGTTCAACCAAAAAGCTCATTGGATTGGCTTCATACAGTAAGCGCAGTTTGTAGGGCTTTTGCGGATGCTTGTGATCGGTAGGGTAAGTAAAAATCCCGCCTCGGGATAATATCCGATGGACGTCACCAACCATTGCCGCAATCCAGCGCATATTAAAACGCTTTTCACGAGGACCGTCTTCACCCTGGAGCAAATCGTCAATGTACTTTTGCATCTCGGGCTCCCAAAAACGCTGGTTTGACATATTGATGGCAAACTCCTGGGTCGTCGCTGGGATGGTGACTTTATCCTCGGTCAACAAAAAGCCGCCATGGGTTTTGTCCAGAGTAAACATCCGTACGCCTTTACCGGTGGTCAGACATAACATGGTTGATGGGCCGTATAGCACATAACCAGCTGCGACTTGCTGGCTACCGGGCTGCAAAAACATGCTTGGGTCGGCAGGGTCACCCCCTACTGGCGCTCTGGTGATAGAAAAAATAGTGCCGATCAGCGAGTTGATATCAACATTTGATGAGCCGTCCAGCGGGTCAAAAGCCACCAGATACTCACCATCTGGTGAGCCGGGTACTGAAAACTCTTCTTCTTCTGACATTATCGCCCGGACAAAACCAGACTCAAGGGTGATGTCTTTAAACAGCTGATTGGATACTACATCCAGCTTTTTTTGAGTTTCGCCCTGGATATTCTCATCCAGCGTTGAGCCCAATACATTGGCCAGTGCACCCTGACTGACACGAAATGAGATCTCCTTACATGCTGCCAAAATGGTGCGAATAAGTGACAGCAGGTTGAGATCAACCCCATCTTCTCGAAGTACCGGTGTGAGACGTCGCATAAAATGTGCCTTTAAGTTGTCTATGCTGAAATTGTGCTTATTTTAATGCAAAACAAAAATAATTTCAGGTGTTGATTGCAGTGAATTTTGTTATAAATGTGAGCGGCGGTGAATTCACACCTGCCAATTTGGGTAAAACTGGGGAATAAAGGGTGCAAGTGTTAAAAAAAATAGCGTTATTACTGATTTTGATTATGCCAGTGCAGGTTTTTGCTGCAACAATTCCTACAAATATTGGTGATTTTACCAAGGGAATGAACAAACATGCCGGGTTCTATTCGTTTTATTACGATGATAAGGCTGGTAAGGTTTATGTTGAGCTTAATCGGTTTGAACAGCCTTTTATTTTCCAGAGTAGTTTACCAGCAGGACTGGGGTCAAACGATATTGGGCTGGATAGGGGACAGCTCGGTGATACCCGCTTAGTTCAGTTCGAACGGTTTGGTGAAAAGGTGCTGTTAAAACAACTGAACACCTATTTTAACGCCAACAGTGATAATCAGGCTGAGCGGGAGAGTATTAAAGAAGCGTTTAGCAGCTCAGTTATTGCTGGTTTTAAAGTGGTGGCCAGCGAGCAAAAACGGGTGCTAATCGATTATTCTGAGTTTTTAATGTCAGACATCCACGGGGTTGCCCGCCGACTGACAGCAACCAAGCAGGGCAGCTATAAAGTTGATAGCAACCGCACTGTGATTTATCCAAAACGCTCCCGTGCGTTCCCAAAAAATACAGAGCTTGAAGCCATGATCACCTTTGGTGGTAGCAAACCGGGTAAGTTTGTTAAACAAATAGCTCCAGACCCCTACAGCCTAACGGTGCGAATGCACCACTCTTTTGTCCAATTACCTGATGAGCATTATCAAACCCGTCGTTTTAGTGCGTTTGCCGGCTTTTTGAGTATGGAGTTTAAAGATTACTCAACGCCGATTGATCAATTGATGGAGCAACGGGTGATCCCCCGTCACCGCTTAAAGAAAAAAGCCTGCCAGGCAACACTTTGTGAGCCCGTAGATCCGATTGTTTATTATCTTGACCCGGGTGTGCCAGAGCCAGTTAAAGGGGCATTAATAGATGGTGCGTCGTGGTGGAACCAGGCTTTTGAGGCGATTGGTTACAAAGATGCTTTTGTGGTTAAGGTATTACCTGCTGACGCCGACCCTATGGATATCCGCTTTAATGTGATCCAGTGGGTTCATCGGGCAACCCGGGGCTGGTCTTATGGTTCATCGGTGATTGACCCACGAACCGGCGAAATTATTAAAGGGCATGTGACTTTAGGTTCGTTACGGGTTCGTCAGGATTTATTGATTGCACGGGGATTAACCGCTTCGCTGGATGATACCCCACAACAACGCGAAACAGCCAAAGCCATGGCACTGGACAGAATTCGCCAGCTTTCGGCTCACGAAGTAGGGCATACGTTGGGTATAGCCCATAACTTTGCTGCTAGTGGTAAGGACCGGGCATCGGTGATGGATTATCCGCAGCCTTTGGTCACGCTCAATAGCAGCGGCGATGTCGTATTAACTGACGCCTACGCCAAGGGTATCGCCCCGTGGGATAAATATGTGATTGCTTATGGTTACAGCGAATTGACTGGTGACGAAGCGTCTGAGCTCAAAGCATTGGAGCAGCAAGCCAAGGCACAGGGGCTTCGGTTTATCTCAGACCCCGATTCTCGCTCGGTAGCGAATGCTCACCCAGACTCGCATTTGTGGGATAACGGCAACGAGCCAATAGCTGAGCTTAAAAAGATGATCAAAATACGCGAAAAAGCCCTTAACGGCTTTGGCTTGGCGAATCTTGATGAAGGCGAGCCGCTGTCCAGTCTTGAAGAAAAGCTGGTGCCTATTTACCTGTATCATCGTTATCAGACTCAAGCCGTTGCCAAGTTGGTCGGCGGGCTAGATTATGACTACGAAGTTAAATCTGACCAGCCAGCCAAAGGCGGCACTATCGTCAGCAGCAAACAACAACAAGCCGCATTAGCGGTGTTGCTCGATACCATTGAGGCCGACTTTTTGGCTTTACAGCCCCAAACACTGCAATTGCTGATCCCCAAAGCGTATGGTTATTCACGCAACCGTGAGAGCTTTAAAAATCGCACTGGGGTCACATTCGATCCCTTAGCGATTAGTGAAGTGGCTGCCAGGCATACTATCAGCGCATTGTTAAATTCTCAGCGTTTGCACCGTATGCAAGAGCAGGCTTCCCGGGTTAAAAAGGGGCTGAGTGTTGAGCAGATGGTCGAACAATTGTTTGAACGGACGATTAAAGCCAAACCGCAAACGGGATTGGCTTCACAGATACAACAAAGAGTGAGTTTCGTGGCCATTGAATTGGTGATGCAGCAAATTCAGTCAGATAACATTGGACCTCAGGTCAGAGCGGCATTGTACAACGAAGTGATGGCATTGCAGACATGGCTTGGTAATGCGGCTAAAAAGAGCAAAAACCCTCATCATGCGATGTATCGTTTACTGAAGCAGCAGCTGACCTGGTTTGAACAATCCGGGCAATGGCAGTCGCATTTTAAACTGCTGGATTTGCCACCGGGTTCACCGATTTAACTGCTGGAGGTTATCAATGCACATTCATATTTTAGGTATTTGCGGGACATTTATGGGCGGTGTTGCCGTAATAGCCACAGAGCTTGGACATCAGGTTACCGGCTGTGATGCCAATGTTTACCCTCCCATGAGCACTCAACTCGAAGCGTTGGGGATTGAGTTGCTGCAGGGATATTTGCCTGAGCATCTTGAGCCACAGCCCGACTTGGTGATTGTGGGTAATGCGGTATCCCGTGGTAATCCGGCGGTTGAGTACGTTTTAGACCGTAACATTCCTTATATCAGCGGCCCTCAGTGGTTACTCGAAAACGTCCTTAAAGATCGTTGGGTACTAGCGGCCTCTGGGACTCACGGTAAAACGACTACTGCGAGCATGATCGCCTGGATACTGGAATATGCCCACTTAAAACCGGGGTTTTTAATCGGCGGTATACCGCAGAACTTTGATTTGTCTGCCCGTATTGGTGACAGTCCATTTTTTGTCATTGAGGCGGATGAGTACGATACCGCCTTTTTTGACAAGCGTTCGAAGTTTGTTCATTACCGGCCCCGTACTTTGGTGATCAATAATCTCGAATTTGATCACGCGGATATTTTTGCTGATTTACCCGCTATTCAAAAACAGTTTCATCATCTGGTGCGAATTGTACCGAGTAATGGTTTGATACTGACACCCAATAAACTTGAAGCGGTAGATGAGGTTATTGACCAAGGGTGCTGGACTCCGATAGAAACCGTGGGTAACGACGGGGCCTATTGGCAGGCTGATCTGATTGTCGCGGATGGCAGTCATTTTGCGGTGAACTGTAATGGTAAACTGGTTGGCGAGGTTAAGTGGTCATTGCTTGGCGAGCATAATGTTAACAATGGTTTGATGGCGATTGCCGCAGGGCGTAATGCTGGGGTGATTGTGGAGCATTGTGTGGCGGCTTTATCTGAATTTAAAACCCCCAAAAGACGCATGGAGTTAAAAGGGCAGGTGAACCAAATCAGGCTTTATGATGATTTTGCTCATCACCCGACGGCGATTAAAACGACCTTAGCCGGACTTCGTGAGCATGTAGGTGAACAGCGGATCATTGCTGTTTTAGAACCTCGCTCCAATACCATGAAGTCAGGGATACACAAAGATGAGTTGGCCGGTTCGGTATCACAAGCCGATTTATGTGTGTTTTTTGAACCGGATAAGCTGCCATGGGACTTTACTCAAATGGTGGCACAATGCACTATCGCCACTGAGGTTTTCAACGATATTGATAAAATTGTCGCCTGTGTGGTTGAAGAAGCCCGCCCTAATGACCATATACTGGTGATGAGTAACGGCGGCTTTGGTGGTATTCATCAAAAACTACTGGATGCTCTTGCCGATAAACAGGCTAATGAATCAGCTTAATCCATTCACTTTTAAACACGCCATTTGCGCACAGGATATCGGTTATTAATGACTGACTCGACTTCGTTTACCGCTAAAATCACGGTAGCTTTTAGTGGTGCGTCTGGCGCACCTTATGGTTTGCGTTTACTTCAGACCTTGGTGGCGGCTAATTATCAGGTGTATTTGCTGGTATCCAGCGCAGCCCGGGTGGTATTTGACACTGAGTCTGCAATCAAAATTCCATCTTCACCAGACAATGCCAGCGCTTTTTTTACCCGTGAGCTTAACGCCGCCGAAGGACAAATTCAGGTCTTTGGCAAAGACCAGTGGTTTTCACCGGTGGCTTCGGGGTCGGCAGCACCTAAACAAATGGTGATCTGTCCGTGTAGCACTGGCACTTTGTCGGCGATTGCGACAGGTGCCAGTGATAATTTAATTGAGCGGGCAGCGGATGTGGTGCTTAAAGAGCGTGGGCAATTAATTTTAGTGCCCCGTGAAACACCCTATAACGATATTCATCTGGAGAATATGTTAAAGCTATCGCGGATGGGGGTGACCATTATGCCAGCCTCACCGGGGTTCTATCATCACCCGGAATCGATTGATGATCTTATCGACTTTATGGTTGGGCGAATGCTCGATCACTTGAATATTGCACAAACTATCGTGCCCAAATGGGGATATACCAAGTAACGCAATGAAAGCATTAGAAATTAGCGGACTGACAAAAACATATAAAGGCGGTGTCCAGGCAGTAAAGGGCATCAATTTAAGCGTAGAACAAGGCGACTTTTTTGCCCTGCTAGGTCCCAATGGTGCTGGTAAGTCTACCACTATCGGGGTAATAAGCTCGCTGGTAAACAAAACGCAAGGCATCGTTAAAATCAATGGCTATGACTTGGATACCCAGGTGGTAGAGGCTAAAAGTCAGTTGGGACTGGTGCCACAGGAGTTTAACTTTAACCAGTTTTTGCCGGTGACTCAGGTATTGCTCGATCAGGCCGGTTATTATGGCGTCGATCGCAAACTGGCCCATAAAAGGGCAGAAAAATACCTTAAACAGTTAGATTTGTGGGGCAAACGTAATGATACTTCACGCACCCTTTCGGGCGGTATGAAACGCCGTCTGATGATTGCCAGAGCGTTGATGCATGAACCTAAAATATTGATCCTCGATGAACCAACGGCTGGCGTAGATATCGAATTACGCCGCTCAATGTGGGTCTTTTTACAAGACCTTAATGCGCAGGGTATAACCATCATATTAACCACCCACTACCTTGAAGAAGCAGAAATGTTATGTCGTAACAT
>JBLHHD010000100.1:0-8084 GCA_047614605.1 Alteromonadaceae bacterium | reverse complement strand
CACAGACTAGGGCAGGACGCCCGTAGGTTCGATTATGCAGGAGCAATCATCTAGGCACAGAAGACACGGAGAAGCGCAAAAGCCAAAAATAAAAAAACCACTTGAACCCAAAAACGATAAATACTTCTTATATCGTCTTTTTTCCTCTGTATTCTCTGTGCCTCTGTGGTGAAAATGCTTTTGATTTTGGGTTTATTTATTTTGTTCCTTAATCAAATCGTTCGGTGCTCTAGCCTGAACTTGGGTTCGTTACTCAGCTGGTGAATCATTCGATCTCCCAGGCACACGATCATTGTTACCTTAAATACGTCATATGGTCAGAGACCTCTTCCATATTTAGGCCCTAAACCCGGCTAAAACACCAGCGCACCTTGACACCTACCGCTTGCCCTATAAAATAACCAGCAAAATGATAAAGCGCAGACCAGCGACCTTGCAAATACCTTTTGATCCTCATCAGCCATTAAACACGATGCCCAGCAGGGTCGGTATATAAATGGATGCCGCACAAGAGCAAGCCATCCGCATTTTGCGCACCTGGCATATGGTTGAATTTTTTCAGCCCTATAATGTGCCTGATCAATCGTTTGCCGGTGAACCGCAAATAAGACTGACCCATCAAGAGATTCATTCACTAAAAGAACAAACCCTGCCGTGGCTCGATGCCAATGCCTGGCAACAACTCAATATCCCCAACAACAAACGCATTAACTTTGTGTTGTATTTGGCGGTTTTCGATAAGTCTGAATTAAAACGGCTTTGCCAGCAATGCTTTGGTGATGAAACCGATTTAAGCACTGCCCTGGAGTTTGAAGAGCGCAGTGATATGGAAGGTGACACCTGTTTTGCCAAACTCACTATCGATCAATGGGGCACCCCTGACTTTGAGCGTATGTCAGTCAGCACCTTGCCCTGGGCTTTGGGCCACTTAATCGCTGGCAGCACCGAAAAGCTCACCCTTAACTCATTTGATAAGCGGGTCGAACTACTGACTCAGGCACTTAGCCGCTTTAGCGCAAAACTGCCCTTTCACCCCACTCAACCCCAAGTCAAAACCCTCAGTGCCAATGCGCTGATGGCGTTAATCGGTGACTTATATCAATGGGCGCAATTTGAACCCTCCAGTCAATTTGCCATCACCATGGACTGGTACGAAGTCAAAACAGCAAAAGCCAACAACGCCTTAACCGACAAAAGCCACCACCTTAGCGAAGCACAACAAAATCCCCAGCGCGATGAAAAAGTCAATAAAGCACCACCTACGGCTGACAAAGATAAAACCGCTGATAACAATCAAGGGGTTCTAGATGAACGCTCAGCCCCCATTCTCAACAGCTTTTACATTGAAGATATTCAGCGGGTGATCAACAGCATTGCCGATGGTAGCTGCCATCAGGCGATGTTCGACTATTTACAAATCAAACAAACCAAGCACGCCGACCTGTATTCGTCCTCTGGACTCAAATTAATCATCCAAAAACTGGCTCCCCAATTAATGCCCGCTGGTCGCTGGCCCGGTGAGCCAAAACACAACATGAGCCTGATGCAGCAGTTTGCCATCAATACGGTATTTGACGAATTACAAGAAGGTGGTTTGCTGTCGGTTAACGGACCGCCGGGCACCGGTAAAACCACTTTACTGCGAGATGTTATCGCCCAAAACATTGTCAACCGAGCCAAAGTGCTGGCAAATTTAACGGATGCCAAAGCCGGATTAACCGATAGTGGTTTTCCTATTGCCGCTTTGACTGGTTTTGAAATGGTGGTGGCCTCATCGAATAATCTGGCGGTCGAAAACGTCTCTAAAGAATTGCCGTTAAAAACCTCAGTGGCCCAGGAATACGCCGATTTAGATCACTATAAACCCATCGCCAATCAGCTCAACGCAATGAAAAACAAAAAAGGTTATTTGCCCCTTGGTGACGATGAACAATGCTGGGGGCTGATATCGGCAGTGTTGGGACGGCATAAAAACCGTGCCAAATTCATTGAGTCGTTTTTCTATGATTATCACCACCCCAAAGAAAGCAAAGCCGAAGCCCAGCGACCTGATGCGTCCAATCTATTAAACCTGTGGCGTTGGCGGCAATTACACCAGCCGCCCAATTTTGCCAACGCTCAGGCTAAATTCAACGAATTGCTGGCTCAGTTTGATCAGCAAGCCGTTGAGTTGCAACAACTAGTCACACTTAAAGAGTGGTTTGCCAATAACACCCGACAAAGTTGGCTTAACAGCCAAACGCAAATACTCACCGCACTGCTCACCCAACAGACTGATTTACAACAAACGCTGGAGGATACCGAACAAGAAGTTGCTCTGCTTGAAGACAGCGTGCAAATACAGACCCTCAAGCTGGCCGACGTTGAAGACCGCCGTCCCCGCTCATTATCGCGTTTTGTCACCCCCCCAAAAAGCACCAGTTATGAGCTTGAACTTTCAGCTGTCCGTTCCCGCCTGATTGAGGTTAAAGAGCAACTAAACGGCTTAAAGCGGATCAAAATTGACAGTAAAAAATCACTCAGAAACTGCCAGCAAATCATTAACGACAGCCAGTCGACACTTCAGCAAATTAATCATGACTACGACAAAAAACAACAGGAGCTAACCCGCCTCAGCGATAAACACCGGGATAAAGTCCTGCCCGCAGACTGTGCAAAAGCCTCACTTGATATCAGTGATCCGCAATTACAACGTAATGCTTTTTACCAGGATGAAAGCTTCAATCGGCTGCGATCAGCGATTTTTATTGCTTCCCTTAAGTTGCACCAAGCCTGGCTAGGCACCGCCCTTGATGACAAAGCGTTTCAGCAAAACGTCTTTGAATTGAGTCACTTGCTTAAAGGTTATGAAGTCCCGCAAGGGCAAGCTCAGGCTTTGTGGCAAACCCTCTTTATGCTGGTGCCGGTGGTTTCAACCACCTTTGCCTCGCTGGGCCGAATGTTCAACGACGTTAAATCAGCCCAGCTGGGCTGGTTAATGATTGATGAGGCCGGACAAGCCGTACCTCAGGCCGCAGTGGGTGGAATATGGCGAGCCAAACGAGTACTGGTGGTGGGTGATCCGCTGCAAATCGAACCGGTATTTACCACCCCGCCACGACTGGTCGAGTCCCTTTGTGATGCCAATTTGGGCAGCGACAGTAAAGACTGGAATCCGCAGCAATTGTCAGTGCAACAACTGGCCGACCGGGCTAACCCTTATGGTTGCGAACTCAACGTGATGCAAAAGCAACAATGGGTGGGTATTCCGCTATGGGTGCATCGACGCTGCATTGAACCGATGTTTAGCATTGCCAACACCATCGCTTATGAAGGTCGTATGATCCACGGCCTGGATACACAGCAGATCACCGCACAGCAACACATTGTGCTCGGTAATAACCGCTGGCATGTCTCGCAAGGGCAATGCACCATCAAGCAATACAAAAACGAACTGGGCCGAGACACCTTAACCCTGTTATTACAACTCGCTCATCACAACCACCCGTTAGGCGGGATTTACATCATCACCCCATTTAAAGCGGTAAAAGGCCAGCTACTCCAAGCCATCGATCAGGCAAAAAGCCAACTGTGCCGCGAGTTGGGTTTAACGCTCAAACAGTATTACCAGTGGCGCAACACCCACATAGGCACAGTCCACACTTTTCAGGGTAAAGAAAACACCACCGTCATTTTGGTTTTGGGTTGCGACCTCAATCAATCCGGCGGTGCCGCCTGGGCCGCCAAAAAACCCAATCTGCTCAACGTAGCCCTAACCCGCGCCAAACAAAACATCTTTGTCGTCGGTGACCCGGAGGTCTGGCAACACCGAAGCTATTTTTCGGTGCTAGCTAAGGCGTTGAAGTTGTAATACGAGCCTGATGAGCCGTTATACCAATGAGGATCTACTTCAATTGATACTTGATCTTACTGTGCTTGCAACCACTCTTGCATGTCTTGATTGATGACCCGGTGATAAATTTCAGCGACGGTTAAGGTCACCCTATTGATTCAAGGGTGAACTCAACATCTAAAAAATAATGGTTACCCAAGAATGCCATTTTGCGTTATCAACAAGTCGCCACCACAACACGAAGCAACAAACGCAATTGAGGATGATTATCATTTCCCTTTTTTAGTTTGATTTTTCTTTTGTTTTTCTTCGAGTTTTCCTTTTCTTTATCAAGAACTGTCTATACTTAAACCGCTATAAAAAAACAATTATCAGGATAAAATATGCACAAAAAAAACAGCTCAATACGAAATAAAATAGAGCTTTTGGGCGTATGTCTGCTGTTGTCATACTGCCCAGTCGGTTTAGCTGCAACCGAAGCCCAAACTACCGAAAAACTTAACCAGTTAGTCAAGGCTCAACAATATGCTGAAGCTTTCGCACTGGCTAATCAACACATGATGGATTATGGCGGCGAGCCAGCCTTCGATTACCTTACGGGTATCGCGGCCTTAAAAATCAACGAATACCAACAGGCCGTCTTTGCCTTTGAACGAGCGGTGATTGTTAAACCAAAATGGAAACTCGCCCGCTTTAACCTCGCTCAGGGTTACTACCACATTGATAATCTGGTCGCGGCCAAAAAAGAACTCGAACTGTTACTGGTTGATGCTCAGGACGGTGCATTTAAAACCGCTATCGAGCAGTTTCTGACCCGAGTTAACCAATCTATGCTTGGAAAAAAACGCCAATTTAAGCAAGTGCTTGGTATGTCGATAGGTTACGATAGCAATGTAAACAGTGGTACAACTATTGATGAAATTAACAGCCCACTCCTGAGCCAGCCCATCCAGTTATCCGAAGATGGCAAAGAAACCTCAGATGGTGCCTTTAATATCAATTACCAATTACGTTATCAGTCCCCAATTACCCAGAAACGTTTATTGATCGGCGAATTTGCCTTATTTCATACCGACTACTTTGAATCACAAAGTCAGCAATTTCAAAGTTCGGTGGCCCAATTTAGTGGCAAGCTCCAGGATCAGTGGGGCGATAGTACTTATCAGATCGGCGCTTATCTGCGTCCGCTATTACTCGATGGCTCCTTGTATCGCACTCAATATGGTATCGAAAGTAATATTATCACCCCACTTAACAAACGGTGGAGTATTGGCGTACAGTTGGGCGTTGGTAAAACCGACTATGAAGAAATCAAAACCCTCGAATCACTCGACAGCTATATGGCACTCAGTGCCCAGTACAGTACCCCCCACTGGCGACACCAGCTAAGTGCCAACTACACTGATATAAATGCCGAAAAAAGTGACAGTGAATACAACTCCTACAGCTATTATTTGTTGCAGTATCAAAACAGTTACATTATCAGCAGCGCCCAACAGGTGACCTTTTCACTGCAATATCAGGACTATGACTACGATGATATTCACCCGTTTTGGCTAAAAATCAGAGATGAGGACATGCTCCGGGCCACTGTCGGCTGGCGTTATGTGATGAAAGACTGGTTAGTCTGGCAACTCAATTACAAACGCACCGAAAAAGACTCAAACGTGTCGATTTACGAATACGAGCGGGATGAAGTGTCTCTTGGCGTCGTGATGCAGTTTTAAAAGGTTAAGCGAATGAGCATTCAAACAAGCTACAATGGATATAAGATTATGGGTAAAATTAAACGTAATTCTCACCACAGCGCCACCAGCCAAGCATTATTTGGCAAACTGCTTCATAAAAAAACGGCTATTGCCACGCTACTGGCAAGCTTGTGTTGTGTAGCGGCTCCGACAATTTCATCTGCCGCAGAGGTCGCTGGCAAAACCATTATTGCCCGGGGCGGGGTCAACGCTACGCAAAGCGAAACATCCCAACAACGTAAACTCAAAAGACGCTCTCCTATATTTGATGTTGATGTGGTTAAAACCGATGACAACAGCAAAGCCCAACTGCGGATGATTGACGGGGGCATGATTGCCTTAAAAGAAAACAGCGAGTTGGTGATCGCCAAATACGATTATAACGCCAAAGAGCAAACCGGCTCCATCGCCCTGGAGCTGCTCAAAGGCGGCTTACGCTCAGTAACTGGCGCGATTAAAGCCGAAAAAGGAAACTATCAGTTAAGCACTCCAATAGGCAGTATTGGTATTCGTGGGACCCATTACGAAATTGAAATTGTCGGTGGCCTACTGTTTATTGCGGTATGGGATGGGGCAATTGACGTATCCGTTGAAGTGGGCGGTCAGGAGCAAAGTGTTTCCTTGGGCGAAGATGAAGATTATGCCTACGCCAGCGTTGACGAAGAAGGTACGGTCACACCAATGCTGGAGCCACCAGCTAACTTTGAACAAGGTCATAGTTCGGACCCAGCCACTGATGCCGAGGAACCTGCCGACACCACAGAACAGTCCGAAACAGCAACAACCACTGAAGTATTAGCTAACGCAGAGGTAACACCAGACGCGCCACCACCAGCTCCCGAATCAGAGCCAGAGCCGGACCCTGCACCTCCAGAACCAGAGCCAGACCCGGTTGAACCTGCCCAGGACGAACAAGAAGAGTTCGTCCCCGTACTAAATTTAGCAGAACTGGTTCTAGCAAGAACAGGCACCGTTTCATATAACCAAATCAGTGACCTGGGGATCAGTAATCTAGCCGGGCAAAGTATTTTAAATCAGGTAAGCGGCTTTGAAGCCAACCTGACAGTCAACTTTACCAACGCCACCATCCCGACCGGACACGTGTCGTTTACTGATAATGGTGGTGAATGGTTCGCCGCCTTTAATGGCATAATCAACAAAGGTGCCTTCGAAATTGACGTCAACTTTGCCTCACACGGCAATAACCTGGCAGATGGTGATGTAAGTGCTCTGTTTAAGGGTGATCTGGATACCATTTTCACCAACTTTGATTTGGCCGAAATTAATAACCCCAACACTGGGGTAAAGGGCAGTTTTACTATCAGGTAGTTTCTCAATACCCAAGGTATAAAAAACACAAAGGAAGACGACATGTGTAGCTCATTCAAAAAGTTAGCATTATGGCTGTTCACCAATATTTTGCTGGCAAGTTGTGGTGGTGGTTCTACAGCACCGGCAAATTCAACGGCTACACCTGCTGATCCTGTCGGGCAAACACCTCCTCCGACAGTACCCCCGAATGAGCCTGAACCACCTACGCAACCCCCAACAGAGCGACCCACACCGGGGTCAACACCGGGTATCATCGCCTTTAATGATCCACAGGTAGTGCCTTTAAATTAGGGTGTGGTTCCTTTCGTTCGACGAAGTTTATTTATAATAGGTTTAACTATAAAACGTGTTGTGAAGCCGCAACTTTGATTGCTGTTTATGCAATTCCCAGTAATCGCAAGATCACTGCTGGATTTAAGGGACCGGAGTTTCAGTATTGATTCTGCACCTTGTAGACCCCAACGTGCACCGATAATATTTAATCTATCGTTGATAAGGTGACGACATGCACCTTCAATCACACCACTTGCCATTGGAAACCCTGCAGCCAGCGCTTCATCATATTTCAATCTGCTTTTATTTTTCAAGCGGTAACTTGCACACTTGTCGACACTAGGAGATTACCTGATAATAGATCCATACCTAAGGGAAAGCGGGTTTGAGATAGTTTTCGCGGTTTTTTCAGGCGAATAGTTTGACTATTTAACTGGAAAAAGCGCGTAAAATAACCAAATCCAGGTTTTCCTCAGTCGAGTCTCATTCTCGGACAGGCTCCTAGCCCGGCGGATAAGTTCTCGTTTCGTCGCACTAATGCATATACCCTTTGCCACTTGCCACTTGATTGCATTTACCGCGAAGTATTTTAACGGCTCTTTCGGCTACCCATTCTTCAACGGCACTGTCACCTTTATCATAAAAGCACCATGCCGCTTTCCAGAGATATTCCAACACATGAATGAAGTCCATCACGATTGCGATTTTAACCTGTAAACGCTTCGCGGCCCTTTCGATTAGCCTAATTTGGTAGGGCAGCCCGTCAACCAACGCCACCCACGGCCTTACTGGATTTATTAGATACTTGTTCTGATATGCTATTCGTTCTTGATGAATTGGATAAACGGGAAAAACAATCAAATTTTGAAGCTTGAGTTAATCAAATCAAAGGGGGGAAA